>MHLY01000007.1:23381-25588 GCA_001821455.1 Candidatus Nealsonbacteria bacterium RBG_13_42_11 | reverse complement strand
AACTTTAAGCTCGGCAAAGTATTCCGGCCGAAAAGAGGGTTCCAGCCGCTTTAAATAATCCTCCCAATCCCAAAGATCCTCTTCTAAAAAAACGTCTTCAATAGAAAGCATCGGGGTTTCGTGTTCCTTTTTTTTGAATTGTTTTAGCGGCTCGCCTCCTACTCTTTGAGTCGGGGAATCGGGAGTAATAAATTGAGGGTGTTCTTGCTCTAATTTGTAAAGTTCGTTTTTTAACGAGTCCAAAGCGGCATCGGAAATCTCCGGCCGGTCTAAAACATGATAAAGATAGCGGTGATGGTTAATCACCTCCCTTAATTTCTCAATCCTGTTTTTCGCCTCATCTTTAGTAGCCATGCTTTATTAATTATACCAAAAAAAAGAAAGTTTTACTCCTAAAAGACCACTTAAAGAGTGTTTCAAAAAATCCTGCGGCCGCAGGATTTTTTTACAGAGGTTTTTCGATTTTTAAATGAAGAATTAAAAAACTATTTAGAGAAGTACCAAATGATAAAAGAGAGGAAGCCTACCCAGGCGCTGGCTACAACAAAGAATTGCATATTTTTTAATTATACTCGCTTATTTTAAAAAAGTCTATACCTCTTACATTCCGATGAATTTTTTAACCAGATCAACGGAAATGGTAATAATCTCCCCTTTGGGATCAAGCGTATTTATCCCTAAAACCTCGCCTGAGATATTAAACAGAGGACTGCCCTTCAAAGTAATTTCTTCTGAAACATTGGTGGTAATCAAATTGATATCAATTTTTTTGACAATTCCTTCGTTAACTGTCCAGCCGCCAAGCGGAAACGCTCCCACAAGAAAAACCCGCTCCCCTAACTTTAACTTTCCCAAATCAGCAAAACCGAGAGATGGCAGGTTTGCTCCTTCAATTTTCACCAAAGCCAGATTGTTTTCCAAATCTCTTTTTAAAATCTGGTAGGCGAATTGTTTTCCCTCGCTAAAAAAACTGAACTGGGACCCCTTGGGAACCAATTCCGCCAGAGTGATCATTAACCCGTCGGAAGTGACGATTAGGCCCGAACCCTCCAAGATTTCTCCGGTTTTTGTTATTGTTTTTACGCCAATTACCGTTTTTTCAACCTTATCAATTGCCTGAGTCAGAGCAGTATTCTCTTGAACCGTTATTTCCTTTCTCTCCGTGACATAGACCGGGCTCTTTTCCAGTCGGTATTCATAAAAAAGCGGTCTTTCAATAATATAAGGCCAGAAAATCTGGTCGGCGAAAATGCCGCCCACCATTCCAATTACAAAAAAAGCAATGATTTTGAGAATTTTTTGTGACATTAAATTGAGATGACTAAGCTAAAACTTTTTCTTTCTGCTTTTTAATGGGAGATTTTATCAAGTCCCCAGAATTCCCAAAAACAATCTGTTCGCCTTCTAAATCCACTGTCACTCTTTCTTTTTCAAAAACTTTACCGGTGACAATTTTCAAAGCTAAAGGGTCTAAAACCAATTTTTGAATTACCCTCTTTAAGGGCCTCGCGCCCAAATGAGGATCGAATCCTTTTTCCGCCAAGAAGTCTTTGGCTTTTTCAGTAACCTGAATTTCAATATTTTTTGCCCTGAGTCGATTGGCCACTTTATCCAATTCCAAATCAACTATCTTTTTAATTTCGGGCTTCTGGAGATAGTTAAAGATGATTATCTCGTCAATTCTGTTTAAGAACTCGGGCCTAAATTGCTCTTTTAGTTCTTCCATGACTTTTTCTTTCAGATTTTCCTTCTCTCCTTCTTCTTTCCCGCCGCGAAATCCCAAAGAACCCATTTTAGAAATGTATTCTGAACCGACGTTGGAAGTCATGATTAAAATGGTGTTTTTGAAAGAAGCAGTTCTGCCTTTAGCATCGGTTAACCGGCCGTCTTCTAAAATCTGGAGCAAGATATTAAAAACATCAGGGTGGGCTTTTTCAATTTCATCCAATAAAACAACCGAGTAAGGCCTTCTTCTGATTTTATCGGTCAGCTGTCCCCCTTCTTCGTAGCCGACATAACCCGGCGGAGAACCTATCATTTTGGAAACGGTGTGCTTTTCCATATACTCTGACATATCCAGCCGGATCAAGGCGTCTTCGTCATTAAAGAGAAATTCAGCCAGGGCTTTTGCGGTTTCGGTTTTACCGACACCGGTCGGGCCTAAAAACATAAAAGAGCCCAGGGGCCGGTTTTCCTCTGAAATTCCG
>MHLY01000007.1:22046-23375 GCA_001821455.1 Candidatus Nealsonbacteria bacterium RBG_13_42_11 | reverse complement strand
GCCCGGCGCAGGGCGTTTGAAATTGCGGCAATAGCCTCTTTCTGGCCGATGATTCTTTTGGAAACAATTTCTTCCATGTTCTCCAGTTTTTTAGCCTCTTCTTCCAAAAGACGGGTAACCGGTATGCCTGTCCAGCGGGAAACCACCCGAGCCATATCTTCTTCGGAAACTTCTTCCTTCAGAATCGGCCGGTCTTTTTGGAAGGTTATCAATTTTCTTTCAGCCGCTTTAAGTTCTTTTAAAAGATTGGGGATTTTTCCGTATTTTATTTCAGCAACTTTTTGAAGATCGCCTTTGACCTGTTCTTTTTCCGATTCAAACTTAGTGTCTTCAATTTCTTTTTTAAAATTTTTAATTTTGGTGATCAATTCTCTTTCTGTTTTCCACTTGGATTCAAGCGTTTTGGCTTTTTCTTTCAAATCGGCCAACTGCCTGGGAATTGCTTTTTCTTTTTTGGGATTCTTTTTGGTGACCTGCTTTTCAATTTCCAATTTCTGAATTTCGTTTTTTAATTTTTCCAGTTCCACAGGCTCCGACTCAATTTCCAGCCTTAAAGAACTCATGGCTTCATCCATTAAATCAACTGCTTTGTCGGGCAAAAATCTGTCAGTAATGTAGCGGGCCGCCAATTCCGCGGCCGCGACCAGGGCCGAGTCCTTTATTTTCACTCCGTGATGCAATTCGTATTTTTCTTTAATCCCCCGCAAAATAGCGATGGTATCTTCAATGGTGGGTTCTTGAACATAAATCGGCTGGAATCTTCTTTCCAAGGCCGCGTCCTTTTCAATGTATTTTTGATATTCTTTTAAAGTTGTGGCGCCGATGGCCCGCAATTCTCCCCGGGATAAGGCCGGTTTCAATAAATTGGAAGCGTCTATCGCGCCTTCAGCAGCTCCCGCACCAACCAAAGTGTGCAATTCATCAATAAACAAAAGATAGCGGCCGCCAGCCCGGTTGATTTCTTTCAGAAGGGCTTTTACCCGGTCTTCAAACTCTCCCCTATATTTAGTGCCCGCGACCACCGCTCCTAAATCAAGAGCAACAATTTCTTTATTTTTTAAACTCTCCGGAAGCTGACCGGAAATAATTTTCTGCGCCAGACCTTCGGCAATGGCGGTTTTTCCAACGCCGGCTTCGCCGATTAAAACAGGGTTATTCTTGGTTCTTCTGGTCAAAATCTGCATCAATCTTCTGATTTCATTTTCTCGGCCGATGACCGGATCCAGTTTTCCCTGTCGGGCCAGTTGGGTCAGATTTCTGGCATATTTTTCAATCACCTGATATTTTGATTCGGGTTCCGGATCGGTAATTCTCTGGCCGCCCCGGATG
>MHLY01000007.1:20895-22030 GCA_001821455.1 Candidatus Nealsonbacteria bacterium RBG_13_42_11 | reverse complement strand
AAACCGTTTCGTAATCCAGTTTGCCGAATTCCAATGAAGTAACTCCGCCGCCCGGCTGCAAAAAAGTTGCTTTCTCCAAAATTTCTTTTGCCTTGGTGTCGGTGTCCAATAAAGACATAAATAAATGTTCCACCGAAATATATTCATCGCCCATTTTCATGGCTTCATTGCGGGCCCGGTCAATAACTTTTGCCATATCCTGAGTCAGATAAAGTTGGCCGAAAGCCTGGGGGGCAGCTATCGGCGGTATCTTATCTATGGCTGTTTTTGTTTTTCTTTTCAGCCCTTCAATGTCAGCCCCGATTCTTTGAAGCAAATTCAAAACCACGCTTTCTTCCTGAGAAAGTAAAGCGTACAAAAGATGCAGAGCATCAATCTGCTGCTGGCCCTTTTCCTGAGCAATATTCTGAGCCGAAAGAATCACTTCTTGGGCTTTATGGGTAAAATTCCCGTTCATAACACAATTTATTTTAGATTAAAATGAGGGGAAAATCAATTTTATTCGCCTCTCTCGCCCAAAGTAACGGAAATGAGTTTTTCTTCGTTATCTCTGAGAACTTTTAGAATGACGCTGTCTCCGGGATCATATTTTTGTATAATTTTTGCCAAAGAATTGTCGGTCGTAATTTTTTCATTATTAAATTCCAAAATTATGTCTTTTTCTTTTAACCCAGCTTTCTCGGCCGCTGAGCCCGGTTCAACGGCCGCTTCCCCTTCTTCGCCCTTAATAATCCACGCGCCGTAATCAACCGATAATTTATTCTCTTCTTTAATCTGCTCGTTAATCACAACGTATCTGATTCCCAAAAACGGAAAATCAATTTTATTCGCCTCTCTCGCCCAAAGTAACGGAAATGAGTTTTTCTTCGTTATCTCTGAGAACTTTTAGAATGACGCTGTCTCCGGGATCATATTTTTGTATAATTTTTGCCAAAGAATTGTCGGTCGTAATTTTTTCATTATTAAATTCCAAAATTATGTCTTTTTCTTTTAACCCAGCTTTCTCGGCCGCTGAGCCCGGTTCAACGGCCGCTTCCCCTTCTTCGCCCTTAATAATCCACGCGCCGTAATCAACCGATAATTTATTCTCTTCTTTAATCTGCTCGTTAATCACAACGTATCTGATTCCCAAAAA
>MHLY01000007.1:0-20884 GCA_001821455.1 Candidatus Nealsonbacteria bacterium RBG_13_42_11 | reverse complement strand
GTCCGCCGCCTGAAGCCGTAATGCTTCTTGAAAGGCCGGAAACAACGCCCACTGAAACCGTATTTCTGAATTCTCCCAAAGCATTACCAATGGCAATTACCGTCTGGCCGATTTTTATTTCATCCGAATCCCCGAGTTTAACCGTCGGAAACGATTTTAAAGCAAAACCGCCCTCATTATTGATTGTTTTTTCCTGATCAATTTTAATTATGGCTAAATCCTGAACCGGGTCTCGGGCCAAGACTTTAGCCGGATATTTCTTGCCGTCATTGGTAAAAACGGTGTATTCGGCCTCGGTATCCAAAACTACGTGTTTATTCGTTAAAATCATTCCGTCTGCGGAAACGATAAAACCGCTGCCGCCGCCGACTTCCTGTTTTTCCGTCCCTTGCTGCTGGTATTGGGGAATTTCAAACTGGAAATCTCCGCCAAAAAACTGTTCAAATTGCTGGAAAGGATTGTAATAATATTGTTCAATAATCGGGACGTCTTTGGTAATCACAATACTGACTACGGCCGGAGAAACATCTTCCACCGCCTTGATTATTAATTGTTCCTGGCTGGTCTGGGGAACGTATTCTTTTTCGTTTGTTTTTTGAGGCAGTTCCAGTTTAAATTTAGAAAGAGAATCTTTAACTTCAAAATAAAGATAACCTCCAGAAACGACTCCGGCAATAAAACCGCAAACCGACGAAAGAAGAACAACCAAAACTACCAGTTGTAAGGTTTTATTTTTCAAAAATTGGGGGGCTTTAAGTTGGATTCCTCCTAATTTAGGGGGTTCAAATTTTGGCAATTCGTAAAGATTCATAGGTTAAATTATATCATGTTTCTTTGTTTTTTGAATAATGGTTAAATCGGTATTTGAAAACATCCGAAGTAACGGGTTTCCCGGAAAGCATGTAAAGATTGCATAAAAAAAATTTCGAATTGGTTTTCAACCAACCGTCTTTTTCAAATCGTCTGAGGCTGATATAGATTTTGGTTGAATGAACGATTCTGAACTTCCCCAGTTTTGCCACCTGTCTGGCAAAAAAATGGTCCTCGGCCAGCTTAACATTTTCGTCAAAACCGCCGACCTTCTCAAAAATTTCTTTTTTTACCAGAATTCCCATAGCACCATAAGCCAGAATTTTCTGGAAAATAGTAATGGGCCAGTTGTAAAAAAAATTAAAACTCAATCTTAAAAATATATTTTTGGTTTGAGGAGACAAGCGGAAAGAAGCGCCGTCCAGTTTTCTTTTTTTGAACTCTTTTAAAGATTTTTTAAAAAAGTCCTGCGGCAATCTTACGTCAGCGTCTAAAAATAAAAGGGTTTCTCCGGCAGCAATCTTGGCTCCTTCGTTTCTTCCTTGGGCCGGCAGTCCGCCCGGAACTATCTTACAGCCGTATTTTCTGGCGATTTCAACTGTTTTATCTTTGGAGCCGGCGTCAGCCACGATTATTTCGTAATCTTCCTGGAAATTCTGTTTTTTTACAGATTCCAATAAAGCAGGCAGGTAATTTTCTTCATTTAAAGCGGGAATTATGATGCTTAACATATATTTTAAAATAGTTTTCTTGCTTCTTCCCAAAAAGAAGAGTTATTCTGTTTTTCCTTCATCCAGTACCACCATTCGGCGCCCCATAAATAAAACGTGTCAAAACCGGTTTTTCGGGCAAAGGAAATGTTTTTTTGAAATTGTTCCAGGTTCATTGATTTTTCCTGTTCCTGAAGAGGGCTGTCATAAAGAAGTTTCGGTCCCCAGGGCTCAGCCTGAAGTTCAACGCAGATTACTTTTTTATTAAATAAATTTTCAATAATTTGCGCTTTCCTCCAGTAAAAATTCGGCGGGTAAGGATAAGAAAAATAAATCCCTAATTGTTTAACCCAGACCGTTCGATACATCGTCGTGCCGACAATATCACCGAGTTTTGCAGCCTGAATCCAAAAAGAACCTTCTCCGCTGTCGGTTATTACCACGGGTCTTTTTTGATCATCAAGCGACTTCACCAATTCTATTTCTTTTTTCAAAAACTCTTTGTCAATCCAGGGACAATCGCCAAAAGGAAAAAACGATTCATTTTCCACCTGCCACGCCTCAACAGAAATCCGGTCTTTATATCTTAAAACGATTTCTTTGAGCAAATTTAAAATGTTTTCCTGCTGCTCTGCCCTGCTTAAACCCTTGGCCCATTCAGGAAGATGGCATTCCGGCCAGCGGGGAGTTTTCATTCCGATTACCAAAAGCAGTTTTGCTCCTTTTTTATCGGCCTCATCTATCTGCCAGTCCAAATCGTTAAAATTATAACTTCCCTTTTCCGGCTCAATCAAATCCCAGTAAGTTGCTAATTTGATGTCTTTTGCCCCCAAATCGTCAATTAAGGCAGAATAAGTTTCTTGCCAGTCCAACCCAAGAAGTTCGGCGTGCTTTTGGGAAAAATTAACCCCCCAGGTTATTTCTTTTTTCTGAGGCTTTCCAATAAAAAAGAAACTGAATACTATCAGAACGAAAATTAAAACGTATAGCATGATTTTTTTCATCGTATTGCCAATAAGACCAACCCTCCTCCGATTAATAAAATAGCGGCTATTTTCTGGAAAAGAACCGTTTTGGAAACCTCTTCTTTTAAAAGACGGGGAAATTTTAAAGAAAGTAAAACGGTAAAAATCAATAAAAAGACGTATTGAATTCCCTGAAGGGCGTTAATAAAAGCAACATAAATTAAAGGAGCCAGGGCCACGGCCCAATTCTGAAGGATATTGCCGCCGGCTCCGGCGGCCTGATTGGAAATAAAGATTAAAAAAGTTTTTCTTTGAAAGGTTATTTTTTCTTTGAAGATTTCTTCCCAGAGACCGCGGCTTAAAAGAAAAGTCAGCGCAGCCAGGCACCCTCCTATTCTAATCCAGACCAGTCCCACTAAAAATGGGGCTGAGAGATAAATGTATTTTGCCGAAACAAAGGAAAGTGCAAAAAGAAAAGCGGCCACCAGGGACATTTTTAGGCTTTTCAAGGAAATTTCTTTGGTTTTTTCATAAGTAATCAAAAAACTTCCCAAGATAAGCAGAATAAAAGATAAAAATCCCAAGGCAGTTAAGGTTTCCTTCCCCTTAGAAAAAATGAAGATTAACAAGAAAGTGAAGATGGGCAAAATCCCGCCGACAGCCGGCACAATCCTTGATGATTCAAATAATTTTAGCGCCTTAAAGAACCAGTAAATGCCATAAGTAAAAGAGGCGCCGGATATTAAAGCCAAAAAAAATTCAAATGAGTTTGGGAAATAAAAACCTATAAAGGGAACAATCAGTAAAACAAAAATCCCTAAAACTCCCACATAAAAAGCATAAATCTTGGGATTGGGAATCGGACCCACTAAAAGATATTTATCTATCAGAAAAACAACGGCTAAAATAAAATAAGCTGAAATTGTAATTATTAACCAGAGCATTTTTCAATTATCTTTTTAATGTTTAGCGTTCCCAATTTTTCTCCTTCAATAAAGCCCTGCATGGCTGCTTCGGCTAAATATCCCTGATTTAACCAATCCCTCAGCCATTGCTCGGTATAACCCGGGTTTTCCTGCAAAATTCCGGATCCTGACTTTAAAAGCCATCTTTTGTTGAACTCCTCCTGATAGCCTACCGGAGGCGCGATAATTATCGGTATCCCCAAGGCGCTGTAAAAAGAAATTTCCGAAGGTTTTGTCCACAGAATATCGGTTTTTCTTAATTTCTGATTGAATTCCTGGAAATAATCCTCAATTTTTTCCCGATAAAGAATTTCCACATTCTCGCTGTAATCAACGGCAATCGGGCCCCGGCTAAGCTCTTTCTCAAAATAGTTTCTTACTTTTTTCTTGGTACCGGCCACTAAAATTATTTTAATTTCATTGTTTTTAATCCTTTTGGCCAGACTCTTTATTATTTTTATTCCGATTTCTTTTTGCGCTCCCGCGCCGCCAACCGCAAACATCAGAGTTAGAATATGATTTGCAGTTTTCGGCAATTCTCCCAAGTGTTTTTTGATTAAAGGTTCGTAATAGGAAAAGTACCGTTTCTTCGGGTCTAAATTCAGAAGCCGATGTTTTAAATCCTCTTTTAAGACCCCTTGCTCCTCGCTTCCGATAATATCCTGCGGTAAAGGATAGCCGGTAAGAAAAATATTTTCCGGTTTTACTCCGTAAAGTTTTAATCTGTCCACGACTCTGTTGTTGGGAGCGAAATATTTTATTTTGCTTTTTTTAGGATTTAATGAAACCCAGGTTCTTGAAATATCGGCATCACAGACAACGCAAAAAATTTCTCCCGGATAGTTAAAGGATTCCGCCATAAAAGCCGGGGTAAAAAAAGTGCTGATAAGGGGCACGGGATTTGCTTTTAACCTTTTGATTAAATCCTTACCCCACCCTTTCTTGATCAAGGAAAAAATCTGCTTTAACTGAAAATTGGATTTTGATAAATCTCTTTTGGGATAAAAACTTAATATCTTTTGAAGTTGGTCAAAGACAAAAAAAACAAATTCGCCGACGAGAGGAATTCTTTTGAAGCGGGAAATTAACTCATAAACTTTTCTGGTCGCTTCCCAGATTCTTTTGTCATTTTCCGGAATTCCTTCGTAATCATTAGCGCAGATTATTTTCCCTTCCGGAGCCAAATCTTTCAAAGGAAAAGCGGTTCTCTGATGACCGTAACCCATATTGACTGATATTATCCAGGATTGAGGAGTCATAATTAGTTAATTTTACCATTAATATCGTAAAAATTTTAGTTCTTGGTTCTTTTGCAGCCTCCAGGCAATTACCCCTAAAATCAGGTAAAAAATGACCAAAAACGCAAAGGAGATATTGCCTGTTTTAAGAGATGCTAAGGGAAACCCTGAGAAAATATCTATAATTTTTGTCAGGTAAGCCAGGGAAAGCCAGGCGGGGAAAGAAAGGATGTAGCCCAAAGGAGAAAATACCATTCCGGCCAAACTGAAAATAAAAATTAAAATGGTCATGGGAGCCAAAAACGGCACAATTAAAATGTTGGCAATCGGAGAAATCAGGGGCAGATAACCGAAATTATAAATTAAAATTGGCAAGGTAAAAACTTGGGCGGAAAAAGTGGCCGCCAGCGTGGTTCTTAACGGAAAAAATCTGAAACTGGGAATCTTTTTTAAAAATTCAGAAAAAATCGGCTGTAAATAAATCATTCCTATTATTGCTAAAAAAGAAAGCTGGAAACCGATATCCAGTCTCAAAAGCAAGGGATTCAAAAATAACATAATGGTTGAGGCGAACACCACCGCCCTTGAAGCCGCTGACAACCTGCCCAATTGCTGGGCCGTCAGAAATAATCCTCCCATAATGCCGGCGCGAACGGCGGAAGCCGGAGCGCCAATCATTAAAATATAAAAAACCAACAGAATGATTGAAAGATAAAAGGCCTGGCCCCGCCAGAAACCCAAAGCCAAAAGAAAATTCAAAATCAAAGCAGAAATAATCGTAATGTTCATTCCTGAAACTGCTGCTATGTGGCGGGTGCCGGTAAAATTTAATTTATTTTTCCATTCATTTGAAATATTTTCTTCAGCGCCAAAAATCAAGGCTTCTAAAAATCCTTCTTGCGGCGGAGGAATGAATTTTTGGGCTGTTTCTTTTAATCTATTCTTGAAAGAAAAAAGAGTTTTTAAGATTGGACTTCCGAATCCGGAACCAATTGTTTCAATCTCCGGCCAATTCATCACTGAATAAATCCCGTCTTTTTTAAGATAATCTCTGTAATTAAAACCTTCAAAAACTGGCGGTGTTTCCAATTTCCCGGTAATTTTTAACTTATCCCCGTATTGATGCTCAGGATACCTTTTTACAGTCACCAAAACATTACCAGCAACATTCTTCCAATTTCCGTCAATTTCCAGTTCCAGATTTTTAATCTGCAATTTTATATTTTTTTCTTTAAAAACCGGCTCATCGTTAACAATTCCGATTAAAGTGATTTTTTCATTTTTATCGTTGAAACTTTTAAGTTCGCTGTTTAAAATCTCTGCTGCGGCGGTTTTTTGCCAGAAAATTCCAACGGTAAAAAATAAAATACATAATCCCAAAACCGCAATTTTTTTATATTGCCAAAAAACAGAAATTAAAATCAGGCCTAAAATTAAACCTGTTAATAGGAGAATTTTTCCGGTAGCGGACGGGAATTCGGGCAAAAACGAACCTAAAAAAATACCTCCCGCAAAAGAGAGGCAAAAATAGAAAAATATCCTGGATTTACTCATTTTTCCGGTCAAAATCCGGTGGCAATAAGAGTTACTTTTATTTCCCCTTTCTTCAGTTTTTCATCCTGAACCGCTCCAAAAATTATTTTCGCAGCGGGATTAATCTCCTGAGTTATGACTTTGGCAACCTCATCAATTTCAGAAAGACTGATGTCTTTTCCCCCGGAAACGTTAAATAAAACTCCCCGGGCTCCCTTCATTGAAATCTCCAGTAAAGGATAATTAATTGCGGCCAGCACCGCTCGCACCGCCCGGCCCTCGCCCTGGGCTCGGCCCACTCCAAAAAGGGCGGAACCGGCATTTTTCATTATTGTTTTTACGTCAGCAAAATCAACATTAATAATCCCGGGCAGCATTATTAAATCAGAAATTCCCTGAACCGCCTGCCTTAAAGTATCGTCGCAAATCCAAAAAGCATTAATTAGGGGGATATTCTGGTCTAGGGTGGTGAGAAGTCTGTCGTTGGAAATTGAAATTAAAGTATCAACTTTTTCTTTCAGTTTCCTGACGCCTGATTCGGCAATTTTCTTTCTAGCTTCGCCCTCAAAAGAAAAAGGCGTGGTTACGACCGCTAAAGTAAGCGCTCCCGCTTCTTTGGCTATTTCTGCAACAACCGGGGAAGCGCCGGTTCCCGTTCCTCCGCCCATCCCGCAAGTGATAAAAATCATGTCAGCGCCTTTCAGGCTTTCTAAAATTTCTCCTCGGCTTTCCAGGGCTGATTTTTTGCCGATTTCAGGATTCATTCCGGTACCCAAACCCTGGGTAATTTTCTTACCGATCCTGATTTTAAAATTGGCTCTCGTTTTGGATAAATCCTGTCCATCGGTATTGATGGCAATCAATTCCACTCCTTTTATCTTGCATTTCGCCATTCTTGAAATGGCGTTGCATCCCGATCCCCCTATTCCCACTACTTTAATTTTAGTAGACATAAAATTTTATGGTATAAAAGTTTGGAAGAATTTTTTTAGTTTCTGCCCGAATCCTCCCGATACCGAGGAGATTTTTATTCTTCCCAAATCTTTGTCTTCTTCCCAGTCAACGCCTCTCAAAATTAAACCGCAAGCGGTAGTAAAGCTTAATTCATCGTCTAGGTTTGTGAATTTTGCGGGTCTTCCCAAGCGACAGGGCAGTTTCAGTTCTTTTTTGGCCAAATCAACTATTTTTGATAATTTTGCTCCGCCTCCAGTCAGGACGACGCCGGCCGGCAGCAGGCCCTGTTTTGAAATTTTCTTTAATTCTTTTTTAACTTCTTCGAAAATTTCCGAAACCCTGTCTTCAATAATTTTAGATAACATCTTCTGGGAAAAAACCAGGGGTTCCTCGTCTTCAATTTCTATTTTTTCTTTTTTGTTCTTCCCTTTGAAAATACAGCAGCCCAGTTCGGTCTTTATTAATTCAGCTGTGTCGGTGTCAGTCTTAAGACCGATGGCAATATCATTGGTGATATTAGCTGAACCTATCGGTAAAATTGCCAAATGAATAAGATTGCCTTCTTCAAAAACGGCCAATTGGGTGGCTCCGGCCCCGATTTCCAAAAGCGCCACCCCCAACTCTTTTTGTCGCTGAGAAAGAACGGCCGCAGCGCTGGAGAGAGGCGAGGGAATAACGTCTAAAATCTGGAGACCGGTGTCTAAAACAGAATCTGTTAAATTATTTTTATAGGGAGAAAAAACGCCCAAGGCTAAAACTTCGGTTTCTAACCTTACTCCTTTCATGCCAACCACGTCTTTTATTCCGCCCTGGCCGTCAACAATGTATTCTTTTGGAAAAACTTCCAGGATTTCTTTATTGGAAGGCAAAGAAAAAATTTCCGCAGACTGCAGAACTCTTTCTACGTCCTCTTTGGAAATTTTTTCATCGGCCCGGGAAACGATAATATTTCCTTTGGAAACGGTGCAAAAAAGATGGGTGCCGCCGATATTTATATAAACAGAACGAACCTTGTGTCCGCCTTCGGTTTTTACTTTATTAAGAAGAACCTGGATGGCTGTTGAGGTTTTTTCCGGCTCCATTACCGTGCCCCTTCTTACGCCAACTGAAGGCTCTTGGGCCTGATAGACCACATGAAGCTTGTCTTCTCCTTCTTTTTTGCCGGCAATCAATATTTTAATGGCGCTGCTTCCGATATCTAAGGCCGCTATTAATTTAGTTTTTGACATAATTGAAATAATAATTTTCTTTTTTTTCCATTAACTTTTTTTTCCTGGGATTTTTCTCGTGTTCGTATCCTACCAGATGTAAAATCCCGTGAATTAAAACGCGGGATAATTCTTTTTTAAAGGTTGAATGATATTTTTTAGCATTGTTTTTAACTTTTTGGGGGCAAATTACTATTTCAGCGTAATTGTCATATGAAAAAGATAAGATGTCGGTCGGTCGGTTTTTCTTCCGGTATTTTTTATTTAACTTTTTAATCTGCCCGGGACTTATTAAGGCGACTGACAAATCTTTTTTCTCTTTTTCTTTTCTCAAAACTTTTTCTGAAATTTTCTTTAAGTATTTTCTATCAACAAAAACAGAAGTAAGATTGTTGATTTCAATCATTATTTTCCCTGAGCGGTGCTTAGTAAATCTTTTACATTTTGGGAAATCTGGCCAGTATCGGCTTGGCCTTTTATTTTAGGCATTAATTCTGCCATTACTTTTCCCATATCCCGCATTTCTTTCGCGCCGACTTTTGCAATCGCTTCCCTGATCAGTTTTTTCAATTCGTCTTCCGAAAGTTGTTCCGGAAGATATTTTCCCAAGATTTCTATTTCTGCCTTTACTTTTTTGACCAAATCGTCTCTTTTTCCTTTCTCAAACAACGTTAGCGCTTCTTTTTCTTTTTTGATTTCGGAAGAAATTACTTCAATTATCTCTTCGTCATTAAAGGCGCTTTGTTTTTCCAGTTCCTTGATTTGCGGGCTTTCTTTGCCTAATTTTTCAAGATCCAGATTCGGTTTTTCCTTGCTTAATTTATACCTTTTTTCTTTTTCTTTATTAAAAACAGCGGCTAAAAGTTGCCGCAAAACCGAAACTTCCAGCTCCCTTTTTTCTTTTAAGGCGCTGTTAAGATTTTGGGAAATTTTTTCCTTTAGCATGGATTTAAACTTTTCCTAATTTTTCTAATTTTTCGTATTCTTCCCTTAAATTTTCTCGTCTCATGGCCGCTTTTTTCCTCATGTCTTTGCTTTTTATTCTTTTATGGAAGCGGCGTTTCCTCGCCCAAAGCAAAATTCCGCTTTTCTGAACTCTTTTGGTGAAGCGGCGAATTAAGTTTTGCGAATTTTCTCTTTCTCCTTTTTTAACTTCTAAGACCATAATAACTTTTTTCCTCCTAATAAATGTAAATGCAGGTGTTCGACCGTTTGCCCGGCGTTTTCCCCCACGTTGAAAGTTAATCGGTAGCCGGTTTCAGTTGCTTTTTCCGCTCGGGCTATTTTCTGGGCCACCAGGAATAATTCCCCGATTAATTCCTTGTCTGAAGCTGTTAAACTATTGACTGAGGGAATGTGCTTTTTGGGAATAATTAAAATGTGGATCGGGGCTACGGGATTAATATCGTTGAAAGCAAAGAAATTATCGTCCTCGTAAACTATTTTAGATGGTAATTCTTTTTTTATAATTTTGCAAAACAGGCAGTCTTTCATTTCTTTAGTCTTTTTTTCATCTCTTTTACCGCTTTGTCTAATTTTATCGTTTCCTGCTTGCCGGTTTTCATATCTCTTATCAAAACGGTTCCTTCCAAGGCCTCTCTCTGACCGATCAGTAAGGTGTATTTTACTTCCATTTTATCCGCGGTTCTTAATTGCGCTTTCAAAGAATCCTTGCCAAAAGATTCCCCGGTTAAAATCCTGGCTTTTCTGAAATCTTCCAGGAGTTTCAAGCTTTTTCTTTTCGCCATCGTCCCTAATTGGGCCAGGAAAACCTGGGGGCCGGCCGCTCTGGGAAATTTTATTTCTCTTTCTCTCATTAATTCAATTATTCTTTCTATTCCCAGTGCGCCACCGCTGGCTTTCGCGTCTTCTCCGCCCAAAAGCTTAACCAAGGCATCGTATCTGCCTCCGCCGCATAAAGCGTTTCTGACGGTTATTTCTTTTTCATCTTCGCTCTTTTTTTGTTCCTGGCTGAAAATTTCAAAAACAGTTTTAGTGTAATAATCCAGCCCTCTTACCAAATAAGGGTTTAAACGGTAAGGCAATTCAATTTCATCCAGCAGTTCCAAAACTCCCTTAAAATGATGGTGGCATTCCTGGCAAAGGTGGTCAATCAGTTGGGGCGCCTGACTTACTATTCTCTGGCATTTTTCCTCTTTGCAGTCCAAAACCCTCAAAGGATTTTCTTTTAAGCGGCGCCGGCAATCAACGCACAAAGCCGATTCTCTTGACCTGAAATAACTGACTAAAAGTTTTTTGTAATAAGGCCGGCACTGATTGTCTCCGATGCTGTTTATTTCAATAATCAAATTTTTTAATTTAAGTTCCTGTAAAATATTGTAAAAAATCTGGATAATCTGGACGTCAATAATCGGTCCTCCTTCACCGATCACTTCCAAATTAAACTGGTGAAATTGGCGATAACGCCCGGCCTGGCTGTGTTCGTAACGGAAAAGCGGGCCGAAAGAATAAAATTTGACCGGCTGGGGAAGGTTTTTCATCCCATGTTCAACAAAAGCGCGGGTTATGCCCGGAGTAAATTCCGGCCTGAGAGTCAAATAATCCCCGCCTTTTGTCCTGAGGTTATACATTTGTTTCTGGACAATATCAGTGGAAAGACCCGTGCCTTTTGAAAAAAGCTCTGTTTGTTCCAAAATCGGGGTTTCAATTCTCTGAAAACCGTAAAAATCTGCTATGTTTTCGCAAGTATCTAAAACCTTCTGAAAATATCTTTGTTCCCCGGGTAAAATATCGTGCATTCCGGCCGGTTCCTGAAATTTTGGTTTTTTTGTCATATTTAATAATTTGGCGCTTCAATGCAGGATAATGTTGCAAAAGGAAAAGCCCTGAAAAACACTCGGCCGATAATGTCTTTTTCCGGCAGAGAACCCCAGCGTCTGGAATCTGCCGAAGCCAGCCGATTATCTCCTAGAACAAAGTATTCGTCTTCGCTTAAAGTCATCTTAAGGTTTCCGGAGGTATATTCTGATTGGGATAAATATCCCGACTCGTCTAAAAATTTGTTTCCCTCCGCGGAATAGACGGTTATTTGGCCATTATTTATCTCCACCGTTTCTCCGGGTAGACCGATAATTCTTTTAATGTATCTTTGGCTGGTGTCGTTAGGGTATTTAAAAACTATTACTTCGCCTCTTTGGGGTTCCCTGAGCCTGTAAGAAATCTCATCAATAAGTAGATAATCCCCATTTTCAAAATTGGGTTCCATTGACTGGCCTTTGACAAAAAAGGGCTGAAACAAAAAATAGCGAATAGGAATGACTATCACCAGGGCGATAACAACGATTTTAACAATCTCCCAAACAAAGGAGAAGAAGTTTTTCATAATGTATAATTATACCCGATTTTCTCTTTTTTTACAAGAGATTATGATACAATGAAATAACATGTTTTTAATTGTCGGCCTGGGTAATCCGGGCAAAAAATATCAAAAGACGCGCCATAATCTGGGCTTAAGGGTAATTGACGAATTGGAATCTCTGAATTTGAAAGAAGTTGTTTTGGCAAGGCCCAGTGGTTTTATGAATGAATCCGGTAAAACAGTCAAAGGACTCGTCGGGACTCACAACCTAAAATCTAATAACCTGATTATAATCCACGATGATATTGACCTGCTTTTAGGACAAATCAGAATTGTCAAAAACCGCGGTTCCGCCGGCCATAAAGGCGTGGAGTCAATAATCAGGGAATTGGGAACGAAAAACTTTGTAAGGTTCAGGGTCGGAATTAAACCAGTATCGGGCATTAAACATCAAGTATCAAACGTAGAAAAGTTTGTTCTCCAAAAATTTAATAAAGAAGAAGAAAAGATTGTAAAAGATATAATTAAAAAAACAGCTGAGGCGATTGAATATTTTCTGAAGGAAGGAATAGAAAGAGCAATGAATGAGTTTAATGAGTAAGAAAAAACCAGGGGAACGATTTGAACGTTCAAACCCTGGTTATTTTAAATTACTGAGACAAATATTTCTCTGCCGCCTTTTCTATTTCTTCCTTATTGGCGGCATGAGAGAATTTAGCGACTTTGTCACCTTTGAACATGAGGTAAACAAAGTCCTCATCCTCCATCAAATGAAACCCTGGAGGGAGGGTTCCGGAAAACTTCACTTTCCACATATTTCCTTCTTTCCGTGCTTCAAAGCACTTCTGGTTCCCGAGGAATACTTGCGCATCGCGGACAAGCATTTTTTTCCTCTACCGTCTCCTGTGATTGAACATAGTCGGCGACGGTATCGCTGATAATCTTCGGCCCCCACTTCCCCTTCCTTATTTTTATTACTACCCTTTGTGGTTTCACCCCAGCCGGCTGGGATGCCCCACAAAATTCGCATCTAAATGACATATCCCTACCTCCTTATAAATATTTTAAGAACTTTTTGTCCTCTGGCCTACCTGCGAGAATCTAGAATCTAGCGAAGAAAACTTCTTAAACTCTAGTTTTAAGCATTCTAGGACTAAGGAGGGATGCCTAGAAATATAGCAACTCGCAGATAGACCGGAAGATAAAAGTTGTTGATTTAGTAATCTTATATTATACTATTTTATATAGAAAAAGTCAATAGGTGGATTGGTAAAAAACAATGGAAGAAATTAAAACTTTGAGTTTTCAGGACAGAAATTATCCGAAAAGTTTAAGGAAAACAAAGAACGCGCCTCGGGTTCTGTATTACCGGGGCGAACTTTTTCCGATTAAAAAATGTTTTGCCGTTGTCGGGACCAGAAGATGCTCCGATTACGGAAAAGACATTGCTTTTCAAATTGCTGGAGATTTAAGCGAAGCGGGCTTTATCATTGTCTCGGGTTTGGCTCCCGGTATTGATACCGTTTGCCATCAGGCCGTGGTGGAAAAAAATAAAAGAACGATTGCGGTTTTAGGAACGGGAGTTGATGAAAATTCAATTTATCCTCAAGAAAACATTGGTTTATCAAGAAAAATCTTGGAAACCGGCGGCTGTCTCTTATCCGAATATCCGCCCGGAACTCCCGGCGCTAAATTCACTTTTCCCAACCGAAATCGGATCATTTCAGGGTTATCCCTGGGAGTTTTAGTGGTTGAGGCGAAAGAAAAGTCCGGCGCTCTGATTACTGCCGACTGGGCAAAAAAGCAGGGGAGAAAAATTTTTGCCGTGCCGGGCAATATCAATTCCTTGAATTCCAAAGGTCCTCATTATTTAATAAAACAGGGTGCCCGATTGGTTGAATCGGCTGAAGACATTTTAAAATACTTTAATTTTCTCGAAAAAAAGGTTAATTATAAAATATCGGACAGCGCTTCTCTGGATAAAGAAGGTCTATTAATTTTGGAAACCCTGAAAACAGAACCTTTATACGTTGATAAAATTATTGAAAAAACAAAATTGCCGGCGGCGGTTATAGCTTCAACTATTGCAATTTTGGAAATTGAAGGTAAAGTAAAAAACTTAGGGGGAAACATATATGCAATTGGTAATTGTTGAATCTCCAACTAAAGGAAAAACAATAGAAAAATTTTTGGGAAAAGACTATAAGGTCTTGTCTTCTTACGGCCATATTAGAGATCTGCCGGAAGAGGAATTTGGTTTGGATGTTGAAAACGACTTTCAGCCAAAGTACGTTGTTTTGACCAAAGCCAAAAAAAACGTGGCGGTTTTGAAAAAAGAAGCGGAAAAAGCAAATTCCGTAATTTTGGCGACTGATGAAGACCGGGAAGGAGAAGCTATCGCCTTTCATCTGGCTTTTCTCTTGGA
Source organism: Candidatus Nealsonbacteria bacterium RBG_13_42_11 (assembly GCA_001821455.1). GTDB lineage: Bacteria > Patescibacteriota > Minisyncoccia > Minisyncoccales > RBG-13-42-11 > RBG-13-42-11. The sequence goes on along the minus strand of MHLY01000007.1, from coordinate 6,757 downwards.
TCTTAACGGCAAAAAAGAATATAAAAGAATTGTTTTCCATGAAATCACGAAATCAGCCATTGAAGAGGCTTTTAAAAATCCGAGAAAGATTGATATGAAGCTGGTTGACGCTCAGCAGGCCAGAAGATTTTTAGACAGAATTGTCGGCTACAAGTTATCCCCTTTTCTATGGAAAAAAGTGGCCCGGGGCCTGTCGGCCGGCCGAGTCCAGTCAGTGGCCGTCCGTTTGGTCGTGGAAAGAGAAAGGGAAATCCAAAGTTTCAAACCGGAGGAATATTGGAGCCTTGAAGCTCTTTTACAGAAAAGAGAAGGAAATGAATTTAAAGCCCTACTGATAAAAAAAGACGGGAAGGTTCTGGACAAGCTGGAGATTAAAAACAAAAAAGAAGCGGATAAAATTATTAAAGATTTGGCAGGCGCTGAATATAAGGTAATAAGCGCTGAAAAAAAGGAAGTTAAAAGAAATCCTCTGCCGCCTTTTACCACTTCCTCCTTGCAACAGGAGGCCTGGAAAAAGTTCAGATTTCCGGCCAAACTGACAATGCGGCTTGCTCAAAATCTTTATGAAAAAGGTTTCATCACTTACCACCGGACCGATTCTTTGAATCTGAGCGACTTGTCCTTATTTTCCGCTAAAAAATTTATTTCAGAAAATTACGGAGAAAATTATTGGGCAGGGTTTTTAAGGAGATATAAAACAAAAATTAAAGGCGCTCAGGAGGCCCACGAAGCCATCAGACCGGCTTATCCCGACCGAGAACCTGACAAATTAAAAGAAAATGAAAAACTGGAGGAAGGCCAGTTTAAACTTTATGATTTAATCTGGCGGAGGTTTATCGCCTGCCAAATGACTGAAGCCCGCTTTGATGCAACTATTGTTGATATCCAGGCAGAAGAATATGTTTTCCGAGCTAACGGCCAAACCTTAAAGTTTGACGGCTTTTTGAAAGTTTATCCGATAAAGTTTGAAGAAACCGAATTGCCGTTCTTAACAAAAGATGAACTATTGAAGTTGCTTAAATTGATTCCTTACCAGCACTTTACCCAGCCAGCCGCCAGATACAACGAAGCCAGTTTAATCAAGGCCTTGGAAGAAAATGGAATCGGCCGGCCTTCAACTTACGCTCCGACTCTATCCACGATCCAGGAAAGAAATTACATTGAAAAAGATGAAAACAGAAGATTCCGGCCCACCGAAATCGGAACGGTAGTTAATGATTTGCTGGTCGCTCATTTTCCTGAAATTGTTGATATTAAATTCACGGCTGAAATGGAAGAGGATTTGGATAAAATTGCCGAGGGCGAAAGAAAATGGGTGCCGGTAATCAAAGAGTTCTATAAGCCCTTTGCGAAAAATCTTAAAGATAAATATAAGGAGGTTTCCAAAAAAGACATTACCGAAAAACCGACTGAGAAATTGTGCCCGAAATGCGGCGCTCCTTTATTAATCAGGCTGGGAAGATACGGAAAATTCTATGCCTGCTCCAAGTTTCCGAAATGCCGCTATACCGAATCTTTGAAAGAAAACACTTTGGGGGTCAAATGCCCGAAATGCAAAGACGGAGAAATCGTGACGAAAAGAACCAAAAAACACAAGATATTTTACGGCTGCAACCAGTTCCCAAAATGCGATTTTGCCTTGTGGGACAAGCCCACCGGCAAAACCTGTCCCAAATGCAAGTCGCTTTTAGTTGAAACAAAAAGAAATCAGGTAAAATGTTCCAATAAAGAGTGTGATTTCAAAATTGAGAAATGATGATATTTTGTGATAAAATGACAGGGCTAGGGCGAGTGGCGGAATGGCAGACGCAATAGATTCAAAATCTATCGAGAGTAATCTCATGAGAGTTCGACTCTCTCCTCGCCCATAAAAAAGAAAAACAGTGTATCAAAAAATCTCGCGATCGCGAGATTTTTTTGACGCATGGTTTTGTTGATTAAAAGCAAATAATATATTTTTCGAAACAATTAATACTTGATTTCAATGGCTCTTTTGGTTTTTTCGTAAGTGCCAATTGAGTTTAAACAATAATTTGGTGCATCGCAACTTGAATCAGGGTTAGGCGTTAAAACACACCTCTCCCCGATATTGTACTTACTGCATTCTGCTGTTACTGAATAAACGGAGTCGTTGCTGAGAGATACGTTTTCGTATCCTGATTCGTGTGATTCTTTTTTATACAAATCAAATAATTGCATTTCTATCCCGCTGTCGGCGGCATAAAAAGATATAACCGAATTCCCGACCTGTTTTACCATTTTTGTTTCCTGAAGCACGATAACGCTGACTCCGGCGCCGATAGCTAAAATCACGCTTGAAATAAGCACTACGAAAAGAAGAGATACCCCGCGTGAATTTTTGATTTTACCACATAACATCTAAGTTTCTTTGGGAAATTGTTGTTTGAATTTTTAACACCGGCTGGAGTTCGGGGCTGGCGGCTTTTATGCCCTTAACTTCTAAATATAGAGTGACTCTTGGTTGTGTGGTCTCGAAAGAACCATCGGGATTAGATTGGGACTCTCCAATAAGATTTATTTTGAATTTTTCCACCCATAAGCCGTCTGACGTTAAAGGAACGCTGGTTAATCCCCCGTCTCTTGTTTCCATAAGATGGCCGTTTTCCAGAAAAATTTCCTGACAAACGGATGGCGTTTTATAACTCTTAAATCTTATTCCATTCCCGTCGCGAGTGGTTTCATAGTTAAATCCGTAACCATTGGTTAAACAAGGTTGGCTGCTGCTTAATTCTTTTTTTGCCATTCTAAGCGCCCGGCTCACGTATTCTAAAACAAAAGAGGTTTCGTCTAAAACTTCCTGGCTGGCCAAGGCCTTTTGCTGGCCCTTTAAAGCTATAACGAAAAATCCCGTGGGAGCCGCGATAACGGTGGTAAAAATACTAATCGCCACCAAAATTTCAATTAAGGTATAACCTTTGTTTCGCATAATTTTAATAACCGTACCAATTATATAAAAGTTCTCTGGCTTCAATGTTTTGAATCCCGCCTATTCTTTCCTGCCACTCAACCTTAACGGCAACGTTCAAATAATCTCCATTGTCTTCAATGGTGATTATTCTCTTAAATTTTGTTTTTGTACCGTTTTCATCGTAACTATAAAAACCGTCGTTATTAATGTATAGATTTTTTGTATCTCCTGAAAGAAGAATTAAACTTGGACTATCATAAATTGCTTCATAATAATTAACGGGATTACTCTCAACAATTAAGCCGGCTTTCCATGAAACATTGCCGCTTTCATCCACTTCCTGTAAAAGCCAATTATTATCGCGGATGTTTCTGACAATTTCAATTCCTTCCTGGGCCAAATAAGTAGCGGTTAATTTTGAACTGGCCAAAGAGGCGGCCAAAAGGGTCTGCTGAAGCAAACCAAAACTGCCGCCAACAGCCAAAGTTAAAACCGATATGGCTAAAATCACTTCAAGCAAAGTAAAACTTTTATTTTTTAGCATAAAATCACTTGCTGAATATTAATCCTCTTTCGTTAATATAAACTGTTCTTGATTGACCGCCCTCAAAGGCCAAAGAAATAGAAGCTGATATATTGGGATTATTATTTATCTTTATTTCCGGGTCGGGCGGGAAAAAAGTTATTGCGAGAGAATTATCGGAAGAGGGTAGAAGTTGAGAAATGTAAATTCCATTTTCAAGAGAAATTTCTTCAATTTTTTCAGGATTAGGAAAATCATCATAAATTCCGTCGCCGTCAAGGTCGGCAAATAAAATGTAAAATTCATTGTCTTTTTGTAAAGAGATTCCGTAGCCGCCGGCTGGAAAACTGCCTTCAAATATTTGGGCAGACATAGCCATTTCCTGGGCCCCTCTTAAACTTTGGCTTAATTTATGAGCCGAACGCTGCAGAGCAAATTGTTTTTCTCCGCCCCGGTAATTAATAATAAAAATAGTCCCCAATAAAACAATGATGGAAACTACTACGGTAATTTCGATTAAAGTGAATCCTTTTTTCATTTTTTGTGGTTACTGCGGTGGAACTTCCTTCCACTCAGGCGAAGGTTTTTTAACAGAAATGTTTTTAATGGTCTCGCACGCATTGCCCCACCCATCAGTAATAATAAGTTTTACCGAATAACGAGTCGCATCGCCCGGCACATAGGTTGGATTTGTATCATCACTGTCAATTACTCCATTATTATCAAAATCCCATTCCCATTCGCTGCAACCGCCGTAACATTCAGATTGTCTGTCTTCTGACATCTCAATACAATCTCCTTCTTTTATTGAACAAAACTGAATTGTATCGCCAATTTTGGGCACCTGCGGAAACCATTCAAAATCAGGATAAGGATATTGGAATCCGGTATTAAACGTTCCCCCCGAAGACCATTCTGATTCTGACGGACCGTTTATATCCCAAACTTTCACTCGCCAAGAATAGTTAGTATTAAAAGAAAGATTCAACGGAGCATAAATATTTCCTGAGCTCGGAACCTCTCCTGTGTCATCGATTAATTGACCATAACCATCAAACACCTGAACCCGATAGGCAGATTGATAATCATCTGCGTCTTCGTCATTAAAATCCCATGAAAGCTGAATATAAGGAGAAATATATTCGCATGCGGTTTTGTTCGTTACTGAAAGATTTGTGGCTGTCGGAGGATTGTTTTCAGTTGGAGGAGCCGAACCACATCGAGGATCGTTCGGAATAGTAGTTGCTATACAACCGCTAAAGTCACATAAACAAGAGTTAATGCAGGTGCCATAATCCGGGTAATCCCAGTAATCAAAACCAAAGCAACTATCAGGAGAACATAAACAATCAGGGGAATCATCACAATTACATTGGCCAGGAGGTGGAGAAGGTGGAATTTCACAAGTTCCCCAAGTACAATTACTTTCGCAAGTTTGGGTACCACTACCGCCACATGACTGCGTACTACCCGCTGCACACTCATCGGTCGGACAAGGGGGCCAAGTGCCATTTGGTAGACAAGTTATGGTATGACTACATCCCTGATTAGAAAAACAAGTTGTTTGTTGTCCTGAAGTACAAGTACTGCTTACCACTGCTATATTTGCGGTATCCTCAACGGTTAATCCTCCTCTTTTAACCCTAACTTTTGCGGTATAAGTACCTTGAAAATATCTACAATATGATCCTGTGGTACATTGATAATAACTATAAGGAGTAATATTAATAGTTTTCCCGCAAGTGCGCTCAATCTTCTCATCACACCAAAACGTGTAATATATCAATCCAGTTACTGAACCCCCAACATTAGCAATAAGATTAACAGACAATGTTTGTGTTCCAGATACTGTTCCGAAACTGGGCTCGGCGGTAAGCACCACTGAAAGAGTAGGAGTGACGTCGGTAACCGGAACCAATATTGATCCTGTGTCAGTTCCTCCTTTTCCGTCGCTAACAGTTACTGTAGGATAATAATTACCGCCAGCGCCGTAATGATGAGAAGGATTTTGAATATCAGAGGTGTTGTCATCGCCAAAATCCCAACTGTAAGTTAGGAGATCACTATCCGCATCAGTAGCTACAACTGTGAAATTAATCAGACAATCGCTTTCGGTAGTCGGCGTCTCGCAGGGAGAAGTAGTATAAGTTAAAGAAGTAATCTTGGGAGGATTGTTTCCGGACGTACCGGATACTGTTACTTCTTGCGGGCCGCCGTAAGTAAAATTCAAATAACCCGTTGGCGCCTGAGATTCGTAATGATCGTAGCATCCGACAAACATTGTTCGGTTTTCGGAATCGGAATTAATATCCGCAAATTCATAATCAGCGCAGGCCTTGCAGTTCGTACCAACGGGACAGGAGCTTAATTCTGTTCCTTCCCAGCAAGTATCAGAATAAAAATTCATTGAAGCGGTTTCATAATTACCATCGCTTTTTTCCGCATAAAGCCAGCAGTGTCCCACCTGAAGATTATCTGATACGGTAGTATAAAATGTTTGGTTAACCCCCTCTTGCGCAGTAATTGGCACGATTTCACCCACAACTGGCTTTTCCCAATCGATATAATAACTAGCTACGCCTTCATTGCCCGTATTACCAGCTTTATCGGTGGAATAAACGTACAAACTGCAAGCAGGAGTAAATCCGCCCTCGCCGACAGTGGATTGATTGCGGCAGTTTTGGCCGGAACCGACGCTAACATTAATGTCTACAGCCAATTCAGAACACGTTCTTTGCGAAGGAGGATAGATGGTAGGATATTTACCAATATTGTCATAAACATAATAATAACATTTATCTAAGCCCAAGCCCGTATCGGTATCATAGCTTCTTCTGATGAAACTTTTATTTTGCCAGCTGTTTCCATTGTCAGCCACCCATTCGGAACCAGATGCACGATAGATTGTTGAAACCGGTTTTGTTTTATCAACCTGAACTTTTATTGGACCGGGTGGAAATGGTTCCGTACTCATGTTTCCTACTTTATCCAAAACATGGAGACCGTACCAAAAAATTCCATCCGGAGGCGTATCAGTGGTTTCGCTCGACCAGGGACCGTCTGAATCAGCCGGTGCTGGATAATCCGAACCAATTTTTGCCCAGATGCCTGGCGTACCCCCATTATCGGGCGCTCGCCAAACCTCAACGTGGCTCAAATGAGAACCGCCCGTATCAAAAACGGTCCAGGAAATAATGACTGAGGGAGGATTAGTACCGTTATTTATACTTCTAGGTTGAACATCAAAAAAGGAAATGGTTGGAGGCGTGGTATCAACCAGCCACTCCCAGGAGGCAGGGGTCGAA
>MHLY01000006.1:39740-40261 GCA_001821455.1 Candidatus Nealsonbacteria bacterium RBG_13_42_11 | reverse complement strand
AACTGGAAAATTAAAGGAAGAATGGGAGAAATTGTCATTCCCCAGGGCATAGAATTGTTTATCCCGGAAAACCTCCTGCCGGCAAAAGATATTCTTCTTAAAACAAACGAGTCAATTTATCTCCTCAGCGCTAAGGACCCGTTCAACCTGCATCAGGGTTTCAGACCGAATAAATGCTTCGGCTATCTCAAGAGTTCTTACAAAACTTCTATCCCCTATTCTTATTCAAAAATCTGCCCTAAGATAGACCGCAACGCAATTTGCTATTACAGCCAGGCCTGTCAAAGCGCCATCCTCAGCTTGCAGAGCTGCAACCGCATAGATTATTCAAAAAATATGTCGGTCAGTTTTGATTCGGCTTGCCAGGCCTACATTGATAATTATACTGCGAGATATTTAAATTACGGCGGCTGCACTGAGACTTATTCCAAAGATACGAATTTCTTCCCGGCTTACTGGCATTTTTACGCGGGCTATGACATTCTTTGCAAATGCACGGATACCCTTTATCTTTACGATCA
>MHLY01000006.1:35776-39721 GCA_001821455.1 Candidatus Nealsonbacteria bacterium RBG_13_42_11 | reverse complement strand
AAATACGAACACAAAGTGTATTAAAAATACTGGCGCTTGTGGACCAGTTTTTTTTATTATTGCAGTGTAATAAATGAGTGGTTTTATCGTCTTAATAATAAGGTAAAAAGCTAAAAGACGATGTGTCTTTTGCCCCCATAGTCAATATGGGGTTTTTCTTTTTATCACTTCCCGAATTTTCTCTGGCGCCGGCTGAAATCTTTCAAGGCCTGATCCAAATCTTTTTCCGTAAAATCGGGCCAGTATTTCCGAGAGAAATACAATTCTGAATAAGCCGCCTGCCAGATTAAAAAATTTGAGATTCTCTGTTCTTGGCCCGTTCTGATGATTAAATCAACGTCGGAAGTCCAGAGATTTTTTTTCATTGTATCTTCAGTAATTTTCTCCGGCGAAATTTTCTTTTTAATTATTTGTTTTATCGCCTCAATAATTTCCGTTCTACCGCCGTAACTTAAAGCAAAATTTACAATCATTTTATTATTTTTTTCCGTAAGCCTTTCCACTTCTTCAATTGTTTTTCGCAAGCTTTGGGGCAATCTTTCTTTCTGGCCGATTATTTTAATTTTAATTCCTTCTTTGTTGATTTTTTTTATATTTCTCTTGAAATCGTTAAGGGCTTCCTGAAGCAGCTTCATCAGAAAATTAACTTCGCTTTTGGACCTTTTCCAGTTCTCGGTTGAAAAAACAAAAAGAGTCAGAATTTTTATTCCTCTTTTTCGGCACCAGTCTATCAGTTCTTTTGCTCTGTCCAGCCCTTGACGGTGCCCCATAAACGTCGGGAGATGCCGTTCTTTTGCCCAGCGCCGGTTGCCGTCAACAATAACGCCTAAATGATTTGGAATTTTTTGCATATTAGAGCAAGAAATCGCTTTCTATTTTCAGGTTTTTCGGCAAAAACCAGGGCATGCTGAAGCCGAAAAAATAGAATACTTTCGTGGCTATTTTCGAAATAATAATCTTCGGTAAAAAGAATTTTTTAACCGCAATTTTATATTTTATAAAATCCGGGAAATTTTTCAAGAGGAAATCTGCCGCCAATAGGCCCCAGATAACGCCGCCGCCTGACCAGGGCTTAGTCAGCCCGGCCGCGTCGCCGCAAAGGGTAATTTTAGGGTCAGAAGGAATTAAAAAGCCCTGGGGAACCAGTGCTGACTCCAATTTCTCTAATTTAAGGTTATTTTTGCTTAAAAAACCTTCAAATAACGGTTTAACCTCTTCTGGATTACCAATGACGCCGTATTCTGTTTCTTTGCCCCGGGGAACTTTCCAGATAAACCCATTTGATATCGGCCAGGTTTCAACGCAATTTGAATAGTCCTCCTTTGATACAAACCCCTGAACAGCCAAACGATAAAATGGTTCTCTTAAACCGAGTTTTTTCCTGATAATTGAATTCGGGCCGTCGCAGCCGATTACCCTGTCAAACCCCTGGGGAATATCGCTAATAGAATTGCCCAGAAAAATCTTTACTCCGGCCCTTCGGGCCAAATCCGCCGCAAGATTATCCAATTCAAAATGATTTATTACTAAAATCTTTTTTGAAAAATTAACCTTAAAAGTTTTTTTGGGAAAATGTATCAAAACCGAGTTTATTTTATTTTGAATCAGTTTTTCACCCTGAGGAATAAACTCTAAAATTCTTTCGCTGAACAATCCCGAACAGGTTGTTTTTCCGATCTTTTCTTTTTTTTCAAAAACCGCCACCTCGTGGCCCAATTGAGAGAGCTTCCAGCTAAGATATAATCCATTTATTCCCGCTCCAATAATGGCTGTTTTCATAGGTTTCAAATTTAATCGGTTCTTTTTCCTGCTGTCGGGCCGCAATGTAGCCCGCGGCAAAAGAAAGCAAAGAAATCAAAATAACGCCGATTAATAAAATGATATCGGCCTGATGTTCTTTGACAAATTGCAATAATCTTGATAACATATTAACATTATGGCTAAAACTAAATCCGGCGGCGCATCAAGGTTGGGAAGAGATTCTCTCCCCAAATACTTGGGTATAAAAATTACTGACGGCCAGAAAACTAAAGCCGGCCGTATTATCATCCGCCAAAGAGGAACAATTTTTTTCCCGGGAAAGAACGTCGGACGCGGCGGAGACGATACTTTATACGCCCTAAAAGAAGGCGTAGTTCATTTTAAGGCAAAAATTAAAAAAGGATTTGATAATTCCAAAAAAGAATTGAAGATTGTCAGTGTCGAACCGAAATAGCGGTTCTGATAAATTCCCTGAATAAAGGATGGGGATTTAAGGGCCTCGATTTAAACTCGGGATGGAATTGGCTGGCAATAAAAAACGGGTGGCGCGGCAATTCAATTATTTCCACCAAATCCCGGTCGGGATTTACTCCCGACATTACTAAGCCTTTGGCTTCCAAATCTTTTCTGAATTCATTGTTTAATTCGTATCTGTGGCGGTGTCTTTCCTGAATGAAGATGTCGCCTTTTTTGTTTTGTTTTCCCCATTTAGATTTAAGATAAGACAGATAGGCTTGAGTGCCTTTTTTAATCAAACAGGGATATTCTCCTAATCTCATCGTAGCGCCGTATCTTTTTTCCTGAAGCAGCGCTTTTTGTTCCGGCATCACGTCAATCACCGGGTATTTGCAGTGCTTTACGATTTCCGTAGTGTGAGCGTCTTTCATTTTGCAGACATTTCTCGCAAACTCCACCACAGCCAATTGCAATCCGAAACAAAGCCCCAAATACGGAATTTTATTTTTTCGGCAGTATTCAATCGCTTTTATTTTTCCTTCCACTCCCCGGCTCCCAAACCCACCCGGAACGATAATGCCGGCGAAGTTTCTCAATTCTCTCAATTTTGCGGGATGTTGCTCGTAAACTTCGCTTGAGAGCCAGGTCAGTTCGGGTACAACCTTATGAAACCAGGAGGCATGTTTTACCGCCTCAATTACGGAAATATAGGAATCGGCCAGGGTAAAATCTCCGGTTTCAAAATATTTTCCGACAATGCCGATTTGAACTTTCTTCTTGGCGGTTTTAATGACCTTTACCAGCCGGCGCCAGTCATTTAAGTTTTTCTTTTTTGACCTTAAGCCGAATTTTTTTAAAATTATTTTTCCCAAATTATCTTTTTCAAAATTAAGCGGGATTTCATAAATCGATTCTATGTCGGGAGCGGAAATGACATCTTCTTCCTGAACGTTGCAGAAAATGGATATTTTTCTTTTTCGGGGCAGATCCAGAGGAACTTCGGAACGGGCAATGATTATATCGGGCTGAATACCTGATGAGTTCAGGTTTCGCACCGCGTGCTGGGTGGGTTTGGTTTTCATCTCGCCTATCATTCTGGGAACGGGCAGATAGCTTACCAAAATAAAAATAACGTCTTTGGGCTCTTTAAGACGCATCATTCTGGCCGCTTCCAGAAATAAAAGATTTTGATACTCGCCTACCGTTCCGCCGATTTCAATCAGAATAAAATCGGCTTTTGTTTTTTTGGCAAGATTTTTTATCCGCGAGATTACTTCGTCGGGAATGTGGGGCACCACTTCCACGCATCTCCCGCCGTATTCTAAATTTCTTTCTCTTCGAATGACGGCTTCATAAACCCGGCCCGTGGTCATGTAGTTTTCGGTGGTTAAGTCATCATCTAAAAATCTTTCGTAGTTTCCCAAATCCTGATCGCACTCTGTTCCGTCTTTGGTAACAAAAACTTCTCCGTGTTCAACGGGGTTCATCGTGCCGGCGTCAACGTTGATATAGGGGTCAATTTTAATTGCTGATACTTTAAAACCTTTGCTTTTCAAAATTCTGCCGATGGAAGAAACTGCCACCCCCTTCCCCACTCCGGACATCACGCCGCCCGCAACAAAAATGTATTTTGTCATGTTTTTACTATTATATCATTAAAATTCCCCTTGTCTTAGAGCGGGGAATTTAAAAACTTATTTTAAATGAATGAGGTTTTTTATACTTCCT
>MHLY01000006.1:30627-35731 GCA_001821455.1 Candidatus Nealsonbacteria bacterium RBG_13_42_11 | reverse complement strand
CCGCCTCTAAATTGTGTTCGAATTTTATTTTTACGGGAAACTCACCCAACTCTTTAATCGGCTCGGCTAATTCAATCTGGGTCTTCTTAACCTCAAAACCCGCCTCTTTTAATTTGTCAGAAATCTTTTGGGCGTTTATTGATTCAAAAAGCTGGTCGTCATCGCCCACCTTTACGGAAATAATGACTTCGCGGTCATCAAGAGTCGAAGCCGTCTCCTGGAATTTTTTTAAACCTTCTTCCGCTTTTTTCTCCTGAATTTCTTTTTGGGTTTCCAGCCAAATCAACGCCTCCTTAGTCGCTTCTTGCACCAGTCCTTTGGGAATTAAAAAATTCCTGGCATAGCCATCTTTAACTTCTTTGACGTCAAATTTTTTCCCTAATTTTTCAATATCTTTTAGAAGAATAACCCGCATATTAATAATATATTACATCCTAAATAATATTACAATCCTTTAATTATTTCAATTGCCTTTTCCAATTGAGGGTCTTTATTTTCTTTGTAGTCGTCTTCGGTCATTTCCACTTTGATGTCCGGTTCCAACCCTTCTCCTGAAATAAAATCACCTTTCGGAGTAAGCCATTTGGCAACTGTTATTTTTAACGAGGAATCGTCTTTTAATTTCGCTAATTCCTGAACCGAACCCTTTCCGAAGGAAGTTTCTCCAATTAGTTTTATTTCCCGGTTATCTCTGAGCGCGCCGGCTAAAATTTCAGCGCCGGAAGCCGAACCTTTATTTATTAAAACAACTATGGGATAAGACAATAACTGGGAACTGCCCCGGGCTTTGTAAAACTCCTGTTCTTTACCCTCGCCGAAATCCTCAATGGTAACAATTTGTTCTCTTTCCAGAAACCAACCGGCTATGTCCTGAGCCACTTCCAAATAGCCGCCGGGATTATTTCTCAAATCTAAAATTATCCTGTCAGCATCGCTGTTTAAAATTTTAATGGCCGCGTCAATAAAATCAAAATCCGCTTTTTCTGAAAACTGATAAAGTTTTAAGTGAGCAATGTTATCTTCTCTGATGTCCAGTTTCAAAGAAGGCACTTCAATTGTCGCTCTTATAATTTTAATTTCTTTTGTTTCATTCCAGCCGTCGCGGAAAACAGTAAGAGAAACTTCGGTGCCTCTCGGCCCGCGTATCAGATTAACCGCTTCTTCTATTGTCATATTGGCGGTTGATGTGCCGTTTATTTCTACAATTTTATCTCCCGGCAATAAACCGGCTGCCTGAGCCGGCGTTCCCTCCAAGGGCGCTACTACCTGAAGTTGGCCGTTTCTGACATCAACTTCCATTCCTACGCCTTCAAAAGTGCCTTTAACGTCCTCGATAAATCTTTTGTTGTCTTCCGGGTTTAAAAAGACGGTGTAAGGGTCCTCCAATGACTTGACCATGCCTGATATCGCTCCATAAATCATATTTTGAACGTTAATTTTTGTTTTATCAACGAATTTTTCCTGAATCACTTTCCAGGCCTCCCAAAAAAGAGAAAAATTAACGTCTTGAGGAGGGCAAACCTCGCAAACTTTCCGGGTTTCTCCAAACCAAACGCCCAGGCCAAAAGCGGCGATAATCACTATGACCAAAAAAAACAGAACGATACTTCGTTTCAGTTTGAAAATCATAGAACTATTATATCATAAACAAAAACAAAAAAAAAGCCCAGCGCATCAAGACGATGGCTGGGAAATAATTCAAGAAATTGCCTTGGTTTATTTTGGCACCTTCTCAAACTTGGCGAATTCCGGAAAGTTATCAAGCAATCCGGTTAAGACCTTGCCGGGTCCGATTTCATGAATAGCTGACTTTACTATTCGTTCTTTTGCCAGAAAACCTATACTTTCCATCCATCGCACAGTATTTATCGGCTGTTCTACTAAAAACGATTTTATTCTTTTAGGATCCGTCTCTGGAGCGCCGGTAAAATTGAAGACAACTGGAATTATGGGCTCTTTCACGGCAATGCTGAACTCTCTTAAGAGAGTTTCCAATCCCGGCTTAACCGAACCCATATATTTTGGATTATGGAAAGCGCCTGCCACATTGAGCAGTTTCATCCGAAAACCGGCTTTTCTCAGTTTTAAACTCAGTTCCTCCGACTCCAGGTATTTTCTTCCGCCGGAAATCACTACCTGTTTTGGAGAATTATAATTGGCTATTTCCAAATCGGTTCCTTTCAGACATTTTTCCAGCGTTTTTAGTTTTATATCACCGGTTATTGCGGCCATACTACCTTTCCTAAGAATGGTAGCCATGTGCATTAATCCTCCTCGGTAAAATACGCCTTTTAACCCGTCTTTGAAGTGCATGGCGCCGCTGGCGCAAACGGCTGTCCATTCTCCCAAAGAATGACCCAGCATAAAATTCGGCATCTGAAAATCTTCGGCGCCGGAAAGTACGAGCCACGCGCCGTAAGAAACTACAAAAATGGATAATTGAGCGTTTTGCGTCAAGGTAAGTTCAGTGTTCATCCTTTTTTGTTCTTCCGGTGAAATTTCCTCTGTTCTTGCTGAAATCCAGGTTGAAACATTTTGAGCTATAGTTCCTCCCAGGACTTCTTTCACCTGAGAAATCAGCTCTGACATAATTTCATCAGGAATATTTTTCCCCATGCCCAATTCCTGAACTCCCTGTCCGGGAAACATAATGGCGCTTTTTCTATTGCCTTTTCTTCGCATTTGATCCTCCTTTTATCTATATTTTCAACGTGCTTAAAAACTTTTTCTTACTGGTGCCCCCACCGCGACTCGAACGCGGAACCAATAGCTTAAAAGGCTACTGCTCTACCAGTTGAGCTACAGGGGCAGAAAATTATTAAATACCTTCTGTTTTTAACTGTTCCAGCAATTCTTTTTGTTTTTTTGTTAATTTTTTCGGAGTTTTTATTATCAAAGTAAAATAAATGTTTCCCCGGCCGTATCCTGAAAAATGAGGGATGCCTTTTCCCGAAATCCGCAAAACTTTTCCCGATTCCGTGCCTGCGGGCACTTGCAATAAAATTTTATTTCCTTCCAGCGTCGGCGCTTCAATTTCGTCTCCCAAACTCGCCTGGGAAAAGGAAATTTCTTTTTTGGCGTACAAATCATCTCCCTTTCTTTCAAAAATATGATGGCGCCTCACGAATATCTTAACATATAAATCTCCCGGCTTGCCACCCCGTTTTCCCACTTCGCCCCGGCCTTCCATTTTGATTACCTGATTAGTATCAACGCCGGCCGGCATGAAAATTTTAATTTTTTCTTCGCTTTTAATTCTCCCCTCGCCTTTGCAGACATTACAGAGCTTTTCGGGCTTCAGTCCTTCGCCGTTGCATTCAGGGCAAACAACCACTCTCGTAAAAGAACCGAAAGGCATTCTTCTTACTTCCTGCACCTGGCCGGTGCCGCGGCACGAAAAACATTCTTTAACTTTTGTTCCGGGTTCCGCTCCTCTCCCCTGGCAGCGGGAACAATTAATAAACTTTTCTATTATTATTTCTTTTTCTTTGCTTCTTAGAGTATCTTCCAGCGAAATTTCCAGATCAACCTCAATATTTTTTCCTTTTTTAATGTCTTTTGTTTTTTGCGGCGCGCCGAATCCGAACATTTCTTCAATCATTTCTCCTAAACCTCCAAATCCGAAATCAAAGTCAAAATTCTCTCCTCCTTGTTTGCCCCAGAAAGAACTAAAATCAAAACCCGGTTCAAAACCCGGACCTCCGGCAGCTCCCCCTTCAAAAACACTGCCGAATCTGTCGTATTGGCTTCTTTTTTCCTTATCCGAGAGAATCTTATAGGCCTCGTTTATTTCCTTGAATTTTCCTTCGTCTCCGCCTTTGTCCGGATGATGCTTATGAGCCAATTTATAATACGCCTTTTTAATGTCGTCTGAAGAGGCCTCGCGGGGAACTCCTAAAATTTGATAATAATCCTTGCTCATTATTGTTTTTCTTTATATTTTCCTTCTTCGGTTTCCGGCCCTTTGCCTTCCGGCGGCTTCTGTTCTTGGTTTTGTTTATACATTTCGGCTCCGATTTTCTGAATTGTCTGGGATAAATCAGCGGTTTTTTGTTTAATGTCATCTATATTATCACTGTCTTTGACTTTCTTCAACGCTTCCGCTTTTTCCTCTATTTCTTTTTTGGTATCGCCGGAAATTTTATCCCCGGCTTCTCTCAAGGTTTTTTCAGTAGTGTAAACCAGATTATCAGCCAGGTTTTTCGCCTCAATTAATTCTCTTTTTTTCTTATCGTCTTCGGCGTGGACTTCCGCTTCTTTTTTCATTTTTTCTATTTCCTCTTTGGAAAGACCTATAGAGCCCTCAAGCCTGATGGACTGGGTTTTGCCGGTGGCTTTATCTTTGGCAGTAACGGTTAAAATGCCGTTGGCATCAACGTCAAAACTGACTTCAATCTGAGGTAGGCCTCTGGGTGAAGGCGGAACGCCGTCTAAAATAAACCTGCCGATTGAACGGTTGTCGTTTGCCATGGGCCTTTCTCCCTGTAAAACATTAATTTCAACGGAAGTCTGATTGTCAGCCGCTGTTGAAAATATCTGGGTTTTGGCAGTAGGGATGGTGGTGTTTTTCGAAACCATGGTGGTATTCACGCTGCCCAAGGTTTCAATTCCTAAAGAAAGAGGCAAAACATCCAAAAGCAGAACGCTTTTAATGTCGCCTTCGGGCGCCCGGCCTTCGGTTTTGGCTCTTAGAATTTCCGCCTGGATGGCCGCTCCGATTGCCACAACTTCTTCAGGATTTATGGTTTTATTGGTTTCTTTTCCAAAAAAGTTTTTAACTTGTTCCCTGACCGCCGGAATCAAAGTTGTTCCGCCGACTAAAACGATTTCTTCAATTTCTGATTTTGCTAATTTCGCTTCTTCCAATGTTTTTCTCGTTCTTTCTATTGACCTTTCGATCAAATCCCGGCTTAGATTTTCGAACTGGGCGCGGCTTAATTTGTAAAGCAGGTGTTTGGGTCCTGACGCGTCGGAAGTGATGAAAGGAAGATTAATTTCCGTTTCCAAAGCGGATGACAATTCTATTTTTGCTTTTTCAGCCGCTTCTTTTAATCTCTGCAAAGCCAGAGAATCTTTTGATAAATCAATTCCCTGTTCTTTTTTA
>MHLY01000006.1:26684-30617 GCA_001821455.1 Candidatus Nealsonbacteria bacterium RBG_13_42_11 | reverse complement strand
CTACCCAGTTGATTATTCTCTGGTCAAAATCCCGGCCGCCCAAATGCGCTTCCCCGCCCGTAGCGATAACTTCCATTGTTTCGGGAGTGGTATTCAGAATTGAAATATCAAAAGTTCCGCCTCCAAAATCATAAACGGCGATTTGCTGGTTGGATTTTTTGCTCAAACCGTAAGCCAAAGCCGCGGCTGTCGGTTCGTTGATAATTCTTAAAACATTAAGTCCGGCAATTTCCCCAGCTGCTTTAGTCGCTTTTCTCTGAGAATCGTCAAAGTTAGCCGGACAAGTGATAACCACTTCGGTAATTTTTTCTCCCAATTTTTCTTCGGCGTCCAGTTTTAATTTCTGCAGTATTTGAGCCGAGATCTCAATCGGGGTATACCATTTGTCTCCCATTTTGACTTCCACTTCGCCATCCTGCCTTTCTTTTGTTTCGTAAGACAAAAGTTTCAGTTCTTTCTGGACTTCCGGGTCAGAATACCTTCGGCCGATAAATCTTTTCACCGAATGAATCGTGTTTTTAGGATTAGTAACGGCCTGCCTTTCGGCTAAAATACCGACTAATCTTTCCCCGGTTTTTGAAATAGTGACAACCGAAGGAATTAAAACCGAACCTTCTCGCGATTCTACGCATTTTGGCTCGCCTTGAAAAATGCTCGCCATTTTTGAGATTGACGTACCTAAATCAATGCCTAATATTTTACTCATATATTTATTTAATAAGAATTAATTAATAAATAATTTAAACCTTTAATTTATTTTATTACTTTTACCTTCGCGGGTCTTAATAAGTGGCCGTTTATTTTATATCCTTTTTGGATTTCCTCAATTATCGTACCGGGTTCTTTATCTTTCATTTCAACCTCCTCCACCACTTCGTGAAGATTAGGGTCAAACTTTTCGCCTAATGATTTTATTTCTTCTAATCCCTGATTTTTCAGAAGGTCTTGAATCTGGTTCTTTATCTGCAATAATCCTTTAATATGTTCATCCTTTTTTAAATTTTCCGGTAATTTCTTTTCGGCGACGTTAAAGTTGTCCAGAATCGGCAAAATCTTCAGTATCATTCCCTCGTTGGCATAAACAACCAAACCGGCAATTCTTTCCATTTCCTCTTTTTTGTAATTCAAAAAATCCGCCCTTTCCCGCTGCCAGCCGGCTAAGTACTCGGCTGCTTTTTTTTCGCATTCTTCAAGTTTTTTCTTTAAATCTTCGCTCATTCCAGTAGTTTTGCCAATGAATTAATTAAACTTATATTTTTCTCGTATTCCATTCTTTTAGGGCCTAAAATTGAAATAATCCCCTCTCCGCCGCCCGGCAAATGATAGTGCGAGGAAATTACGGTAAAATCCTTTGCCTTGGGCAAAGGATTTTCTTTGCCGATAGAAACATTAATTTCGGAATCAGTTTTCAATTCTTCAATATGACTTTCGAAGTTTCTCAAAAAACTGGTGAAATTTAAAAGACAATCTCTTTCTTCAAATTCCGGCTCTTTTAAAACTTCTTCCCAGCCCTCTTTCCAAAAAATATCTTCTTTTTCCAGATAACTTAAAGTTAGAGTATTGGTCGTTTCCGCTATATGTTTCGTTAAGGACTGAATAAATTGGAGGGTGTCTTCGGTTTCTTCCTGAAGCCATTTTTCTATTTCAACGGGGTTTTTGGATTTTTTCTCCAGTAAAATGTTTACAAAAAACCTGTAGCCTTTGTCAGTCGGCATCCGGCCGGCTGAAGTATGCGGCTGTTGTAAAAATCCTTTGTCAGTCAGTTTTTGCATTTCATTTCTAATGGTTGCCGGTGAAACGTCAAAACTGTACTTTTTTTCAAGCAATTGGGAACTGACGGGTTGGGCACCGTCAATGTATTCTTTCACTATTACATTTAATAATTTTCCCTGCCGTTCGGTTAATTTCATACCTTTTCATATTAGCAAACCCCGATTGGCAGTCAAGACCTCTGACTGCTAATTGGGTAAACCCGCCACTTTTTTCTTTTTTCCCTGAAATTATGATAAAATAATTTAACATGTCTAATCGTACTGCCAATATTATCGCTTTTTGCCTTCTGGGTTTTGTATTCGTTATCGCTGTTTTAAGCATCAGGGATGATTGTTTGACCATGGATGAAACGGCTCATTTGCCTGCTGGCTATTCTTATTTAACCCAGCAAGATATGCGGCTGAATCCCGAACACCCGCCGCTTTTGAAAGACCTGGCTGCTTTACCTTTGCTTTTCCTAAAAGACATTGAGTTTCCTTCCGAAATCCCGGCTTGGAAAGATGCTGTTAATGGCCAATGGGATTTCGGCCGCTATTTTCTTTATGAAACGGGGAATCCGGCCGACAAAATGGTTTTTTGGGGAAGGATACCGATGATTTTGATTTTAATCCTGCTCGGATTCTATATTTTCAAATGGGCCAAAGAATTATTCGGTCCCAAAGCGGGCCTTTTGGCATTATTAATGTTTTCTCTTTGTCCGAATTTTCTGGCTCACGGCAGGTTGGTTACCACGGATGTGAGCGCTACTTTTGGCGTTGTTTTTGCCACTTATTATTTTATAAAAGCCCTGAAAGCGCCAACTGCTAAAAATATTATTATTTCAGGCTTGGCTTTCGGCATTGCCGAACTGTTAAAATTCTCTCTTATTCTTTTGGTTCCTCTTTTCGGAATCATGGGATTTTTCTGGTGGATCTCAAAATCAGGAACTTTCTGGCAAACCTTGAAAACCGGGGCTTTGGTTTTTCTTGTCGGAATTATTTTAATCTGGCCGGTTTATCAGTTTCATACTTTGAATTATCCTCCGGAAAAACAACTTTCTGACACCAAGGTTTATTTAAAAGACACGCCGGAACTTATTAAGAAACCGATTCTTTTTGCCTCGGATAAACCAATTTTGAGGCCTTATGCTTTTTATGCGACGGGCCTGACAATGGTTTTCCAAAGGGTGGCCGGCGGCAATACCACTTATTTTATGGGCGAAGTTTCCAATTTGGGCTGGCGAAGTTATTTTCCGATAGTTTATGCGATAAAAGTTCCTCTGGCTTTTCATGTTTTAACAATACTGGCCCTCTTATACGCCGCCTGGAAAATCAGAAGACCGTTCTGGAAAAATACTTTTTCCAGAATGAATGCCTGGCTGAAATCCCATTTTACCGAGTTTTCCATGCTGGTATTCATTGCGCTTTATTGGATAGTAAGCATCAAGGGAAATCTCAATATAGGAGTCAGGCACCTATTGCCGGCTTTTCCTTTTACGATCTTACTGGTAAGCGCCGTTATCATCAGTTGGCTGAAAGAACCGTTTTTGAAATTAAAATATGTGTTTTTAGCTGTTTTGATTTTATGGCAGGCAATTTCCGTAATTCCCATTTATCCTCATTTTCTGGCTTATTTCAACGAAATAGCCGGCGGACCGGATAACGGCTATAAATACGTTGTTGATTCCAATTTGGACTGGGGCCAGGATTTGAAAAGATTAACCACATGGGTCAATGATAATAAAATTGATAAAATCTACCTTGATTATTTCGGCGGCGCCGAACCGAAATATTATCTGAAAGAAAAGTTTGTGCGCTGGGAAGGAATAAAAAAACCCGAGGAATTACCCAAGGGCAGTTATCTGGCAGTTTCCGTTTCTTTTTTACAGGGCGGCCGGGGCGTGAGAGTTTCTGATTTTAGGGAACCCGATAGTTATTATCTTTGGCTGAATAATTACAATCCCATTGTCGAAATCGGCCACTCCATTTTTATCTATAAGATAGATTAGTCGCGGTACTTAAAGGGCGCGAAGTTGCCGAATCTTAATTCAATATATTCCAAATCCTTCCTTTTTTCGGCAGGGATTTTTTCTTCCAGAACCGCTCCCAGTTTCGTTATCTGCCAGTCAATATCATTTTTAAGAGTAAAATAAATTTCCCAGCCTTCTTCAGTAAGCAGAGT
>MHLY01000006.1:21886-26663 GCA_001821455.1 Candidatus Nealsonbacteria bacterium RBG_13_42_11 | reverse complement strand
TAAGAAATTCTTAATGGGAATTTTTAGATCTGATTTTAATTTCGAGGCAACCTTTAAAATCTTTTCCAAATCTTCCCTGGCTATCACTTCTTCGCCAAAAAGGGGCGTGTTTGTTTTTTCTTTATCAATAATTTTAATCAAACCGTCCTCGCCTTCTTTTTCCTCAAAAATAATTCCTTCTTTGTCCGTCAGAAAACACTTTTCATTCTGGCACCAAACAGCAACCCCTTCTCTTTCCGCCACCACCGCATTTAAAGTATCGGGAAATTGCCGTTTAATTTCAACCTCGCCTATTTGAGGGATTTCGTCCAAGATTTCTTTTTTGATTTCTTTCAGATTAATCAAAAAAATGCTTTTTGTTTTGAAAAATATTATTTTTTGCTCCAATTTATTTTCAATAATTGATAAAATATTGTCTTTTGAAACCTTACTTTCACCGGAAATATTTATTGTTTCAACCTGAAAGGTTTGATAGAAAAACAGGAAATAGAAAGCCGAGGAAAAAATGATAATAATTAAAAGTCCCAACCAAAAAAAACCGTTGCGGAAAAAGGGTTTATTCCTTTTGAATCGGTGAGGTTTTCGGTATATTTTCGCCATATCAGAGGCCTCTTTTTAATTTCCTTAATTTTTCAAAAGCATAGGTCAGCCAGTATTTCTTGGAAAGAGGAAAATCCTGCGTTTTAACGTATTCAAAGGCCTGACCGCCAAAACCCATTTTAAAAAGCGTCGGACCAGCCCAAGGATGCTTGGGTTCTTTTTTGGGGTCAGTAAATCCCCAAAAATCATATAGGGCACAACCCCTCTTTTTTGCTTCTTTTATCACTTCCCATTGCAATAAATAAGGAATGGAAAATTTGGCGTATCTTGCTAGAGAAGCGGCCTGATGATAAAAACCGATTCCCGACCAAAAAATTACCAAAACTCCAGCGGCTATTTCTCCTTTATATTTTCCGAATAATAATAAGGCTTCCTTATCCTTGAAAAAAACTTCAAACTCATTCCTGACGTATTTATAAGAAAAAGGGATAAATTTCTGCCTCTCTGACAATTCCTTATTAAGTTTCTGATAAATTTCAATATCGCTCAATTTCTCGCTTTTTTCAATTGCAATATCGGGATTTTTCATTGCCTGGTGTATCAGATAACGAGTGGTCTTCCGCATATTACCCAAAAGTTCTTCTTCCGGTATTGAAATATCAAGTTTCCAGGTAGCCGAATAAGCACTAGCGTGCATGGGAGATTTTCGGAAACTCAAATCCTGAAATAATTTTTCATTTTCTTCGTTTTCTTCCAGAAGCGGCGCCATTCTGATAAAATCCGCTTTTTCTTCTTTTGCGATTTCTTTTAACTTTTCCAGTAAAATCTCCAAAATCTTAAACCTTAAATCTTGAAACTTTAAACCAATATTCGGTCCGTGCTGAATTAAAAGAAAAGTTCCCCGTCTGGCTTTTATTTTTGATACTAGCACTAACGTAATTAGTTCCTTTCCCCCAAAAACGCCTAATCTCCAAATTTTATTTCCCATTTTTAATTCAAATTCTCCCCAATTCCAAGACTGCAGAAAGGTTTTTTCTTGACATCCCAAAAGAAAATTCTCCCAAATTTCTTTTTGATTGACTTCTTTAATTTCCATAATTTTTTAAAAATTCTACGATTCTTTGCGCGTCTTCTTTTGAAATATTGATATGGGTCGGTAAGTTTAAGGTTTCTTTGGCCAGCCTTTCTGCTGTGGGACAACTTCCTGAAATATACTGCATTTTATCCAATTTCGTATCGTGAGGGGCAATCGGAGTTGTATACCAATCCCCTATTAAAAGATTTTTCCGCCAGGCATTTTTGATAATTTCATGCGCTTTCGGGTGTTTAATTGAAAATCTAAGAAAAATATGACTGTCCAAGTATTTAGTATCCGGTATTCGATATTTAGTATTTAATAACTCGCGCGAATAAAAATTTGCGATTTCCCGGCGATGCCGATTGAATTTTTCCAGTTTTTTAAACTGATTTAAGGCCAGAATCGCCAAAGCATTGGGAAGCCGTTTTGGGAAATAATATGGCTTCATAGCTCTTTTTTCTTTCCAGTGAACCGCTTTTGATAAAACCTGAAACCACTGGAACAAAATCAAAAGATATTTCCCAAAAATTGAATAAATCGGCAAAACCAGCCAGTTCATTAAAATCGGATGCAATAATTGCTGTAAAATCCAGTCGTAACAGGGAAATCCAGATTTTTCCTGGTATTTTTTAATTTTTTCCGCCAAATCGCCGTCATTCGTCACCGCTACTCCGCCATAAACCGATGAAATCACTTTATCGCGGGAAAAACTGAAAAAAGCCGCTTTGCCAAAAGTTCCCGCCTTCGCTGAAGTTTCCGCCTCCGTCCTTCGGGCTTCGGCGGACAAGTCGGCGGGCAAGCCCACTTTTTTACTTTTATACTTGGCCCCAAGTGCATGAGCGCAATCTTCAATTAAAATTAAATTATTTTTTTGGCAAATCTCCAAAATCTCATCCATATCAGCAGATAAACCAAAAGTATGCTGAACCATAACCACCCTTGGGGCTTGCCCTGAGTCGCGCCGAAGGGTTATTTTTTTTCTTAAATCTTCGGCATCCATATTAAAAGTTTTTTCATTAACATCAACAAAGACCGGTTTAAGACCTGTCCAGATAATCGGATTTACCGCCGCATTGCAGGTAAAGGCCTGCAAAAGAACTTCGCTGTCTTTTTCCAATCCTAACGAATTCAAAATCGCCATTAACGATGACCTGCCGCTATTGAAAGAAAAAGCATGTTTGACATCTAAGTATTCTTTAAATTCTTTTTCTAATTCTTCAATTGCTTTTCCTTTTTTCCAGCGCCAAGGCTGAAAAATCAATTTAAAAGCCAAAAGAACATCGTCTTTTTCAACGTTAGGAGATAAAGATATTGAAATTAGTTTTGACATTGACAAAATTTAATAATTAATATATTATATATATCAGAATAAAGGAGGAATCTTGTGGAAACATTTGAATTAATACTTGTAGTTGGTGGAACCTATTTAATAGTTAAATTATTATTTCACGTATTGGAAAAAAGAATTGGCTGGGACAAAGCGTTTCTTGTACTATTCATGATTTTCTTGATATTGGTTGCGACTTTCACCTTGACATAGTTTAGCATTTTTCACAAAAGGCAAGTGCGTAGTTTTTTTAAAGACTACGCATTTTTATTTTTAAAAAACAATTCCAATAATCTTCTAGGCACCCTGCTTTCTAAGAGAATCATATCGCCTGCTTTCGTTGTTTCTTTTATTTTCTTAAAAATATCTTTTGAATTTTCAATAAATACGGCTTTATTGCCTGCTCCTTCCCGAATTTCCTTAAACCTGTCTTTAGTGGTAATAATTGCCAAATCACAGGCCTCAGCGATTTTTTGGCCGATTTTTTTGTGAATTTCTTTTGAGGCGCTACCCAATTCAATCAAACAGGGCATAATAATTATTTTCCTGCCTGGCAGGGTTTTCAGATATTCCAAATGGGCAATTATTCCATCCGGGTTTGCTGAATAGGTTGCTTTAATAATAGTTAAGCCGTTTATTCCTTTTTTGATTTCAATTCCGGGAAATTTGTTTTCAATTTTATTTACCGCTTTGGTGATTTCTTCTTCCGTCATTCCCAATTCTTTTGCCACGGCCATGGTTCCTATAATATTTTCTGCGCCGGAAAAGTTTGCCTTTTCGCCATAAAGATACTTTTTTATACTGGTTTTATTATATAAATCCAGACAATATTTATTTTTAGCGTTAAAAAATGCTATTCCGTCCGCAGGCAAACTTTCTATTAATTCGTATTTAGTTTTGACTATGTTTTCCAAGGAGCCGAAGGTCGCCAGATGCTGCTCATTTATTCCCGTCAAAACCCCGATTTTGGGCTTGGTAATATCGCATAAAAGTTTAATTCCGCCTTTGTTGTAAGCCCCCATTTCGCAAATAAAAATTTCGTGTTCCGGCTTTAAATCATTTAAAATGCACCAAGAAACGCCCACTTCCGAATTCTGGTGTTCTTTGGTTTTTAAAACCCTGAATTTTTCTGACAAAATTGAATAAAGAAATTCTTTGGTGGAGGTTTTGCCGTAACTACCCGTAATTCCGATTACGAGAAGGTTTGGAAAACTAACTCTTTTTTCTTTTGCTTTTTTGAGAATCCTGTTTCTACCAAAAACCGCGCAGGGTTGCAATAAAAGAACGATTAAGGAAACAATTATCGGATTTAAAACGTCCAAAGCCAATAAAATAAATGCGACATCTACAATGTATTTATCAAGGTTGAATAATGGAATGAGGAAAATAAAGAGAACTTCAACCAGCAATCCGATTAAAATGAGAAAAATTGTTTTCTTTGTTAAAACCGGGTGTTTTAATTTTTTCCTTAAAAAATCAACTAGGGTTTTGGGCGCTTCAATTAAATAGATAAAAAATACGCTAAAAAAAACTAAAAGCGGGAAATTAAAAAACAGGCACAGTAAAATCAGTTTCAGCATGAAAAGCGGGTTTAAAAAAATCTTGCCGCCCTTTTCCGTGCGGAAATGGTCTAAAAACCGACCCGTGTGATATTCTTTCAACTGCCAAAGGTAAATCCAAAACAAAGTGGATTTGCTTTGGCGGATAAACCAGAGAAAACTTAAGAAAGAAAACATAATTTTATCTGATGAATTTTAAAATAATTTCTGCCAATTTTTCGGGCGTTTCTATGTGAGGACTGTGGCCCACTTTGGGCATAATTTCCAGTTTAG
>MHLY01000006.1:0-21854 GCA_001821455.1 Candidatus Nealsonbacteria bacterium RBG_13_42_11 | reverse complement strand
TATTTCACCGGCACCATTTTATCTTCCTTGCCCCAGATAATCAAAGTTTCTGTTTTTATTTGTGCTAAATCAGCCAACAAATCCTCGTCTAAAACCTTTTTAATCGTCTCACGCATTACCCCTTTTGCCTTGGCATAATCTCTTCGTCTGATAAAACCGTAAAATAAATTGCGGGCTGAATCTTTGAATCTGGCTAAGGGCTTCGGGGTAAATACGGCATTGCCTATCATGGCCACTAAATGAATTATTCTCGTTTTAAAGCCGGGTTTCCCTTTAATTCCGGCTGAATCGCATAGAATTAATTTTTTTATTTTTTGAGGATATTGACCGGCAAACTTAATCGCCACCCGGCCTCCGAAAGAATGACCCAGAAGAAAAAAATTATCAAGTTTTATTATCTCAAGGAATTTCAGGATAAAATCCAGATAATCTCCGACGCTCCAGGGTTCGGGAGGCGTAACGCTTTTTCCAAAACCGGGGAAATCAGGAACGATAACTTGATATCCTTTTTCAGCCAAAAGCCGCTGGGCTCCGGTCCAGGAATCAGAACTGCCTCCCCAGCCGTGCAAAACCAAAAGAGCAGGACCTTCTCCTGCAATTTTGTAATTAATTTTTAGATCGTTGATTTTTATTTGTAATTCTTGACTTTTTTCCACAAAAGTAATATATTTAAAGATAAATTGATTTTGAAGGAGGGCAAAAAAAATGCCAGTATGGGCATGGATATTAATAGGAATATATCTATTAATAACAATTAATATAGCCTGGGATGAGATTGAATTAATTCTAGCTTATCGTCCTCATGCCCAGAAGGACAGTTACGAGAATGCTAGAGATTTTAGACAGGCGGAAATTGAAAGCCAGAGGCAAATACTGATAAAAGCGTTAAAGATTATCGGTGCCCTCTTAGGAGCAGCTGCCTGGCCACTCATTGTAATAGTAAAGGTTACGATTCATATCTATTTCGTAGAGCTAAATTGGGGCGGGAAAACTTAATCCTGCTCTTTTTTTATTTCCTTGAATCCCAAATATTTCTGCAGGGCCTCCGGCACCATTACGCTGCCGTCCTTTGTCTGATAATTTTCAATCAGGGTGATTAAAGTTCTGCCGATGGCGAAAGCGGTGCCGTTTAAGGTATGAACAAAGTTTAATTTTCCGGATTTATCTTTATAGCGGATGTTTAATCTCCGGGCCTGAAAATCAGTGCAGTTGGAAGTGGAATGGGTTTCCCGGTATTTTCCTTCCGAGGGCAGCCAGGCCTCAATATCATATTTGGCCGCAGCCGGAAATCCCAGATCACCCGTGCACATTTGAATAACCCGGTAAGGAATTTTTAAGGCCTGCATTAATCTCTCTTCCATTTCCAATAAAAATTGGTGTTCTTTTTGGGAATCTTCCGGCCTGGAAAGGCTGACCATTTCAAGTTTATCAAACTGATGAACCCTGAGAATGCCTTTAGTGTCTTTGCCGTAAGCTCCCGACTCTCTCCGGAAACAAGCGGAAAAACCGAGATATCTTTTCGGCAATTCCTTTTCTTCCAGAATTTCATCGGCGTGCATGGCTATCAGGGATTGTTCCGAGGTTCCCACTAAATAAAATTTGTCTTCCGGAATAAAATAGGCCTCTTTTCTGTCGGTGGCTTCAAAATATCCCGTGCCGCGAGCCATTTCTTCTTTTAACAGTACCGGAGGAATGACCGGAACAAATTTTTCCTTAATTAGATTGTCAAAAACGAAATTAATCAAAGCAATTTCAATTAAAGCTGCTTCTTTTTTCAGATAGCCGAAACGGGTTCCGGAAACTTTGGCCGCTCTCTTGATGTCAATTAAATCCAGTTCTTCGGAGATTTCCAGATAATCTTTTGATTTAAAATCGAATTTTGTCTTTTCCCCAACCTCTCTCAGAACCACGTTGTCTTTCTCGTCCTTTCCGACCGGTACGTCTTCCAGGGGCAGATTGGGAATCTGAAGTATTAAATTGTTAAATTTTTCCTCCGTTTCTTTCAGGTTTTGGGTTAAGCGATCGCTATTAGTATCCAGTTCCCTCATTTTTAAAATAATTTTTTTCTTTTCTTTCTCGCTTTTGGCCGCAGTGATATCTTTTGATGCCTTGTTTTTCTTGGCCAGCATATCTTCCAGGGCCTGCAAGGTTTCCCTTCTTTTTTTATCAACTTCCAAAAGCTCATCAATATCAACCTTGATTCCCTTTTTCTGGACATCTTCTTTAACTAAATCTGGATTTTGACGAATGAATTTAATATCTAACATAGATTTTTATTCTTTTGGTTTCATTGTCGGAAATAATATCACTTCTCTCAAACTGTGGGAATCAGTCAGCAATGCCACCAACCTGTCTATCCCCATGCCGAAGCCGGCCGCAGGCGGCATGCCATGTTCCAGGGCCTCTATAAAATCTTCGTCCTTTCTCTGGGCTTCTTCAAGTCCTTTTCTGAAGAATTTCTCCTGTTCTTCAAATCGTTCTCTTTGCTCCAGGGGGTCGTTTAATTCGGAAAAAGCATTGACTAATTCAAAATTTCCCGCAATTAACTGGAAATTAGCGAGTTTTGAAGAATTGCTTTCCAGCCCTTTTGCCAAAGGAAACGTTCCCAAAGGATGATTGATGATAAATGTCGGCTCCCAAATGTTGGGCAGGCAGACTTTTTTATATATCTCATCGGCTATTTCCGATTTTCCCGCATTTTCTTCAAACTTCACCTCTAATTTTTTCGCTTCTTTCCCTAAGGTTTCTAAATTAATTTCTTCCAGGTTTATTTTGGCGTATTTTTTCAATAACTGGTCGAATTCTATTCTGGCAAAAGGAGTTTTAAAACTGATTTTTTTGCCCTCGTACTGAATTTCGGATTTCCCGAACAGTTTCTTGATTAAACTTGTAAAAAGTTCTTCCGTTAATTTCATTAAATCTTTGTAGTCGGCGTAAGCCCAGTAAAACTCCAATAATGTGAAATCCGGATTGTGAAAACGGTCCACGCCTTCGTTCCTGAAACATTTTCCAATTTCATAAACTTTCTCCAATCCGCCGACCAGTAATCTTTTAAGATATAATTCGGGAGCAATCCTCAGATATAAATCAATATTAAGGGCATTTAAGTGGGTTTTGAAGGGCTTGGCTTTGGCTCCGCCGTAAAGCGGCTGTAAAATCGGGGTTTCTACCTCCAAAAAACCATTCTTTTCCAAAAATTCCCGAATTGTCTGGATAATTTTGGAACGGATTTCAAATTTAGTTTTAACTTCCGGGTTAAAAAGCAAATCCAAATATCTTTTTCTGAATCTTTCTTCAATATCCTGAAGACCGTGCCATTTTTCGGGCAAGGGCAACAAAGACTTGGCCAGTATTTTAAAATCGGAGGCTTCAATTGTTTTCTCTCCCTTCTTTGTCTTAAATAGAACGCCTCTGATTTCAATAAAATCGCCGATATCAAAATTATCCGAAAAAAAAGCGTAGCCCTTTTCTCCCAACCTGTCCTCCCTGAAAAATCCCTGGATTTTGCCTGTGCCGTCTTCAATATCCAAAAAAGTGGAGCCGCCGTGCTGACGTAGCGATTTGATTCTTCCCGCCAAAATAACTTCTTTTTTGGCCGCAGCCAGGGAACTGAAACTTTCAAGCGCTTCTTCTATTTTATGCGTTCTTTTTGTCTTTTCAGGATAAGGATTGATGAGCAGGGCCTTTATCGCCTCCAATTTTTTTAAGCGTATTTTTCTTAATTCTTCGATTGTCGCCATATAATTTATCTTAATTCATTTTGAGGTACCGGTCAAAATTATCTTATTTAGTGAAGTACCACTCTAAGATATTTCTGGCTATTGGTTTTACGGCTTCCTGAACGCCTCTGACGTCTTCCGTCATTAAAGTTAAGACAATTTGGGGGTCTTCATAAGGAGCGAAAACCGTAATCCAGTTATGATAATGATTATTTCCCAATTCGGCCGTCCCGGTCTTGGCAGCGGCTGAAACGGGCAAAGAGTTTAAAATAATGCTTGAGGCCTGCGGAGAATTTACTCCGGTTACTGCCTGCCGCATTCCCTCTCTGACAATTTGAAGGTTTTCAGGCGTAATAAAATTTTTGCTGATAATTTTAGGTTCCATTTCTTCAATTATCTTCATGGCCCCTGTCGAAGTGTCAACGATTTTCTGGACGATCTGGGGCTGATACATGGTTCCGCCGTTAGCAATAACGGCAAAGGAAGTTATTACTTCCAAAGGCGTAATTTGTAAAAATCCCTGGCCGATGGCGAGATTATAAGTGTCGCCATCCCACCAATTAGATTTCCAGGTTGTTTTTTTCCAATTTTTATCCGGTATGAAACCGGCTGTTTCGCCGGGAAGGTCAATGCCGGTCTTGGCGTTCCAGTTAAAAAGTTCAAGATATTCTTTTATTCTCGTCGGACCCAATCCTTCCTGTTTCTCATAGCCGCCGCCCACCGTATAAAAATAAACGTCGCAGGATTCAGCGATGGCCTTTCTTAAATCCGTCCAGCCGTGAATCGTCCAGTCGGATTTGGTGCTGGAAGAGGTTTTATCATAAGGATTTTGAATTATAATTCTGCCCTCGCAATCCAGCTTTTTTTCCGGA
This sequence comes from Candidatus Nealsonbacteria bacterium RBG_13_42_11, assembly GCA_001821455.1. Classification (GTDB taxonomy): domain Bacteria; phylum Patescibacteriota; class Minisyncoccia; order Minisyncoccales; family RBG-13-42-11; genus RBG-13-42-11. Next base: position 17,263 of record MHLY01000006.1, on the reverse strand, counting down.
GAAATTATTTCTTCTTCCAAAACAGCCGAAGCGATTAAGGGCTTGATTGTGGAACCGACCAGATACTTTCCGGAAATGGCCCGATTGAAAAGCGAATTAAGTTTTTGCGGGTCGTCTAAAAGTTTTTGAAGTTCCTCCTGGTCCGCTCCCTTCTGGAACAAATTATTGTCAAAACCGGGCAGAGAAACCAGGGCTAAAATTCCGCCGGTTTTTGGGTCCATGGCTATCCCTACGGCTTTTTTTGTGCCCAGTTCGTTCAGTTTATTTTCCAGTTCTTCTTTAATTTTATTCTGCAAGTCAGAATCCAACCATAACACCAAACTGTTGCCTGATTGGGGCAAAGAAATAATTTCTTTTGAAATAACATTATCCTGAACATCTCTTTCAATTCTCAATTCGCCGGAGTTTTTTCTCAAAATATCTTCGTAAGATTTTTCCAGGCCGGATATTCCGACATAATCGTTTATTGAATAAAACTCGGGGTTATTTTTCAGTTCTTCAGAACCAATCTTTCCCGTATAACCCAAAACATGGGAAAAAACCGGGCCCTCATCATATTCCCGAATGCTGTTATTCACTATTTTAAAACCGGGCAGTTCCTCTATTTTTGTTTCCAACAAGACCAGCTCTTCCTGGGAAAGGTTTTCAAAGACCGTTTCTCCTTTTTCAATTTTATCTTTTATCTCTTGGGGGTCTTTTTTAAGAAGCAGGGAAACGTCGTTAATAATTTTTTCTCTTTCGGTTTCGTCTTGGGGCAAATTATTTTTTTCGCAAATTAAATCAAAGCTGGGCTTGTTAAAAACAAGCTGTTTTAAATCCTTATCGTAAATCACTCCCCTTTCGGCCTGAATTTTATGGATGATAAACTTATTGTTTTCAGCTAAAGCAAGATATTTTTCTTTTTCAAAAACTTGAAGCTGAATGGTTTTAAGAAAGAGACCTAAAATCAATAAAATACAAAAAACAAAAAAACCTTGGAGGATTTTTTTCAGAAGCGGCACTTCAAACTTTTTTTCCGAAATACCCAGTTCTTTTTCCTTTTTTTTCGCCAAGGAATCAAGCAGAACTTCATGGGGCTCTATATCTTCATCAGAATTTTTCGAGAGACGGAATTTTAACATAGTTTTTCAGAATAAATTTTAAAAAGAGGGAAATTATGAGAGAGATTAAGGTATAAAATCCGAAAAAACCGAAAAAACTCATGGAAAAAATGTCCAAATAAAGCCCCCCGATGAGGGCGACGATTAACCCCGAAATCTCCGACGTCCTGTTAAAGAGATTGACTAAAATTACGACAATCAGAACCAGATTAGGAACTATTCCCGATATGCTGAGAGGAATCAAAAAACTGGTCTGGAGCAAAATTAAAATATAAAAAAGGAAAATAAAGAAAATAATTTTTTTCAGCATCCTAAAAAGATTTAATTACGAATAAAATGTCTAATTTTTTGAGACTGAAAGCAGATGAAATTTCTGCCGTCTGGAAGGGTTCCACGTCTGACTTTTTTACCTCCTTAATTTCTCCGACTAAAAGCCCTTTGGGATACACTCCGCCCAGGGCCGAGGTTTCAATTAAGTCTCCCGAAGAGATTGTTTTGTCCTTGGGCAAAAACTCCAATGATAATTTTAAATCGCCTTTTCCTTTCGCTACTCCGTAAATTTCCTTATCAACTATTTTTGCGTCAAAAGAACTTTTTTCATTGGTGATAAGCGTAACGTTTGAGAAATTCTTATACACTTCCGATATCGTGCCCAAAAGCACTTTTTGGGGCGTTATAACCGGCATGCCTTTTGAAATACCGTCGTTTTCGCCCTTGTCTATTAAAATAACATCCTGGGAAATGTCTTTACTGACTAAATTAACCGCTTCTAACTGAAAGTCTTTTTCCAGACCGATTTTCAGCGCTTCTCTGAGCGCTTCGTTTTCTTTTTTTAACTCTTTCAGGGCAACAATCTCACCGGTTAATTCCTGATTTTTTAAATAAAGATTATTTATTTGCTGTTTAAAAGTGCTGATTTCCAGAATGCCGCTTAAAAAGTCGGAGGTACTCTCCCCCACTGTCAGAAGCGTTTTTTGAAAAGGCGAGGAAATTAAATAAAAAAAATTTTTAATTTCTTTGAAAAAATTGGTCAGGTTTAAGACCAAAAGCAAAACAATCAAGAATATTATAATTATCCCGACCTTCAATTTGGATGAAAATTTCAGCATAATGGTTTTATTATAGCACATTTCAGGCCTTTTGCCCCCTGCCCCTTGACAGGGTTCTTTGGGTAAATATAATAGATAATGATTTTAGAATGTTAAAAAGGTCGTCATTACTCCAAAACAAATTTATAAAAATTAGTTATGCTGGAATATAAAATCTGTCCTTCTCTTCTTTATGAAAGTGACGGAGAAGAATTGCCTGAAGGCACCGAACCCGAAGAAACGGAAGAGCCGGAGAAAAAAGAAGACGAGAAGGAGGAAGATCTCGACGAAGACGAATGGGACGAAGAAATTGAATAACAAAAAATCCCGCCAGAAGCGGGATTTTTTTATTGCAAAAGTCGCTTGGGTGGCAGCTACCTACTTTCGCATCCCACAAAGGAACACTATCATCGGCCTCGGAGTATTTCACTTCCGTGTTCGAGATGGGAACGGGTGGAACAACTCCAGTATTGCCGCCACCGAAACGACTTTTTAATTTGATGTGAACATTAAATACTAGCCAAGAAAAATGATTTTATTAGTACTGCTCGGCTCAACCCGTTACCGGGCTTACACCTGCAGCCTATCAACCCCGTCATCTGCGGGGAATCTATGAGTCTTAATCTTGGGGTAGGTTTCGAGCTTAGATGCTTTCAGCTCTTATCCTGACCCGACGTTAGCTACCCAGCAATGCTCCGGGCGGAACAGCTGGTACACCAGAGGTCAGTTCCTTCAGGTCCTCTCGTCAAATAATTCTCGCATTTCTGCGGGTTTAGACTATATCTTTACCCATCCCGCATGGCGGAATTAGGGTACCGACGTATTATACGAGTTTTTGTGCTCATATCTCTCCGATTCGTGTCGGAGAAGTCGTTACGGGGTGAAGCATATAATATTTTATATGCTCACTTCCCACGGTATTGCCTTATTAATTATCTGGTCCTCAAGTATATTGTATCACGAGATGCGAGGACCGCAAAACTCTCGTAATCTCTGCAACCAGATAACAAATGAAGGTTCCACCGTTATTAGTCGGATTATTATTACAGATTACTCTGTAAAATAGCAATTTCTTACTGTGAAGGAGTCCCCTCAAGACTCTACGCTTGTGGTAGATAGGGACCAACCTGTCTTACGCATATTTATCCTTTATTACTAAAGGTATGGACTATATCACCCACGTACATAATATTTTACGTGCGCGGCCGACGTATTATGGAAGTTTAAATACCTCCATCTTCCCGCTTTTAGCGGAAAAGTCTCTACGGGGTCGCCTCTACGGCGACTTCCCTCGGTATTATCCGTAAAAAATACAGGTTAAGAATTTTTATGGATTTTACCGATATTAGTCAGTTTAACATCTCGCCTTACGGCGGGACGCCGCCATTTTGACGGTTTGACAATATTCTCTGTTATTACTAACAGTATTAGACTATACCTTTGCTTAATTTCCGTAATTAAGCATCGACGTTTTATAGAAGCGGTGCGCTTCTATCTTTCCGTATTTTGAGCGGAAAAGTCGTTACGGGGATTACAAATCTTGTAGTTCATTGATGGAATGATAAACGGTTCAATAACATTATTTAACTTTGGGTATTCTTTTCTGCCAACTGCGATTTTGTATTTTGTTCTATCTTTAACAATTGTTGCAGTAATGCTGTATTTGTCTTTCAAGAAATTTTTAATGCGTCCCTGTTCTGAAAATGAGAAGCAATGAGTGCTCAATGTATAAGATTTTTTAGTATTGGAACCGTCATCCATAAACCAGACTGCTAATACTTTTGGTTTCAAGAAATTAAATATATTTTCTGGTAAAATTTTCTGACCATTTTTATAAAACCATCTGTGCAATTTACCAAATCCTTCAGTGGTTTTTGTATGGAAATACCAAGAATAACGTGTTTTATCTCTCTTGGGATCGTACCATACTTTTGTTTTTCTCGGTCCTTTTGAAACAAGGTTATTCAGTTGATTGTATTTCCAGAAGACATATTCTTTTTGTTTCTCGCTGTGATGAATTCTTAATCTTGCGCTGATTGGATGTCTTTTCCCAATGGAACGGCATTCTAATCTTCCGTCCCCCAACAACGAACCAATAATCACATCAAATTGATGTGGCGGAAACAAAGACTGTAATCTTCCCACGGTATTGCCCATCTTTAAATTTTAACATAAATTTAAGCGGGTTTCACCGTTATGAGTCGATTTTTACTGGGCTCAGTAGTTTTCACTAACCCAGCTCGCGAATCGCTTTAACCGGCGAACAGCCGGACCCTTGGAAGCTACTTCACCTCCAGGATGCGATGAGCCGACATCGCTGTCGACGTTTTTCTCTTATTTCTAAGAGGATCGGACTATATCTTCATCCCGATTCTTATCGGGAGCTAACGTATTATGAAAGATTGTATCTTTCATCTTCCCGCTTTTAGCGGGAAAGTCTCTACGGGGTTTAAACTCAATTTTATATTTCATCGAAGGTATTAACATTCCTCCGATTATTTCTTTTAATTTGGCGATAGATGATTTTAAGAATCTTAAACGAAAATATTTCTTGTCTTTATTAATCGTCACTTCTAATCCTAATCTTTTTAGAGCAATTATGAGTTTCTTCTGAGATTTTAAATCAAATTGTTGAGTATTAAGATAAAAATTAGAATTGCTACATTTGCTGCCGTCATCCATATACCAAATCAATAATACGACAGGATCAATCTCTAAATTTTCTGGAATTATCCTTTTGCCGTTTTTATAGAAAACATTATACAATTTTGTGATATTTTCGTTTTGCTTCGTATAAAAACGGTAGGATAATCTTTTTCCATTATTTCTTCTTAATTTAGGAGGAGATTTGCAGATGTTTTTCAATATTTCGTATTTCCAATCAACATATTCTTTCTGATTGAAAGAGTGGTTGATTTCGAGAAAAGCATTCTTTCTCCTTGGAACAATACGCAAATATCCATCGCCCAAAATCGATCCTATAATCACAGATTTTTGCAATTGAGTTAAACTTCCCACGGTATTACCTTTTGTTTATTTTTTTATTATACCATTTTAAACAATTAAGGTTCCACCGTTATAAGTTAGATTTTATCTTGCATAATTTGCAAGTCACAGGTATGACATTACTGTCATAGCACCCCGATATGTTAAGGTGCCGAACAGGGCCGTTGATATGGACTCGCGGGCCCTACTAGCCTGTTATCCCCGGGGTAACTTTTGGCTGATGATCTTCCACGGTTCTACGAACCATGGTCGGTTCACTAAGTTCTGCTTTCGCAACTGCGCGACATATCTGTCTTGCAGTAAAGCCGGCTTGTGCCTTTACACGACCACTCCGATTTCCATCCGGAGCTAGCCGACCTTTAAACGCCTCCATTACTTTTTGGGAGGCAAGTGCCCCACCTAAACTGCCCATCAAACACTGTTTCCCGATTTTGGCGGGATTAGAAAAAAGATTTTAAAAGACGGGTGTTTCATTGGCGGCTCCATCCCGTCCGAAAACGGAACTTCAAAGCCTACCCGCTACGCTACGCATCAAAAATCAAAATCCAATATCTGAATACAGTAAAGCTCCCGGGGTCTTTCCGTCTAGCCACAAGAAACCGGCATCTTCACCGGTAGTGCATTTTCATCGAGTACTTCGTTGAGACAGTCCCCCAGTCGTTAATCCTTTCATGCGGGCCAGAACTTACCTGGCAAGGGGTTACGCTACTTTAACACGGTTATAGTTACCGCGGACGCTTGCTGGCGCTTAGTCCAGTAAACTCTCCAGAATTGCTTCCAGAAAATCTCTAGTTTTAACGTTCCAGCGCTGGTCAGGACTCAGCCCCTATACATCTTCTTACGAATTAAGCAGGGACCTGTGTTTTTGATAAACAGTCGCTAGGGGTACTTTAGCTGTGACCCGAACCCTCGCGGGTTCGGGTAGGTCTTATACCTAAGGTACGACCGCTTTTTTGCCGAGTTCCTTAACGAAGTTTCACTCGTTCACCTTGGTGCTCTTACACCAACCCACCTGTGTCAGTTTGCGGTACGGATGCCGTTAAATAGTATACTCAAAAGTTTTCTAGGCAACTTATCTCTTCAGGACTCCCGCCCGAAAGCGGGATAAAGAAATCCAATAATCTCCCTGAATTAATAAACTGCGTCATCCTGAGATTATTTAACGGCAGGGTCGGAATTTTTGCCGACTGTCCATCGCCTACTCCTTTCGGATTCGGTTAAGGACCGCCTAACCCTTGGTTGATTGTCATTTCCAAGGAAACCTTGGGTTTTCGGTGTTCCGAGTTTTCATCGGAATTGTGATTACTCATCCCAACATCTTCGCTCCCCAACGCTCCACCAAATCTTACGATTTGACTTCGCTGCATTGGGGACGCTCCCCTACCACGAACGCATAATAAATTACGCGCTCATCCTTATCTTCGGTATTAAGCTTGAGTCCCGCTAATCTTTGGCGCAAGATTCCTTAGTTAGTAAGCTATTACGCACTTTTTAAAGGGTAGCTGCTTCTGAGCTAACCTTCTAACTATCAATGGAATCTTACTTCCTTAAAAACACTTAGCTTAAGTTTAGGGACCTTAGATTAAGATCTGGGCTGTTGCCCTCTTGACTATGGAGCTTAGCCCCCATAGTCGAGCATCCCGTCAAACTTTCCAGTATTCGGAGTTTGATAAGAATGTCTAGCGTTAGCCACAACATTCTTTTCAGTGCTCTACCCCTGGAAAATAATAAAACGGGAGCTAGTCCTAAAGCTATTTCGGGGAGAACCAGCTATGACCAAGCTCGTTTAGGTTTTCTCTTCTTGCCACAACTCATCCCAGAGTATTGAACGGCTCACGGGTTCGGGCCTCCTCCCACTTTTCAGCGGGATTCACCCTGATCATGGCAAGCTCGCTTGGCTTCGGGTCCTGGATATATAGCAGAAACGCGCTTTTAACGCTCGGTTTCCCTTTGCCGTCTCCCGAAACGGGATTAGACACGCTATATATTCAGACTCGTTGGGTCGTTCTGCAATAAGCACGCCGTCACCAAGCACATAACAAGTTACATGCTCAGCTCCGACTCTTTGTGAGCGAGATGGTTTCAGGTACTATTTCACCGCCCTCACCGGGCTACTTTTCACCTTTCCCTCACGGTACTGGTTCACTATCGGTGAGATTGAGTATTTAGCCTTAGCCGGTTAGTCCGGCCTGATTCCCTCAGGATTTCCTTTCCCCGAGGTACTTAAGTAAAATAACAAGGAGCGCGAAGTGATTTTCGCTTACGGGACTATTACCCTCTATGGTTTCCGCTTTCCAGCGGAATTCAGCTAACCAAACTTCGTCTAAATATTCTCCCTCAGAAACCGACCGAACACATAAAACGTTATGTGTTTCGGTCAGCTCCCGACGTTATCTCCTTACAACCCCCCGCCATTACATTGTAATAACGAGGTTTGGGCTTTTCCCTTTTCGCTCGCCGCTACTAAGGGAATAAACATTGTTCTATTTTCCTCCGCTTACTGGGATGTTTCACTTCAGCGGGTTTGCTTCCCGCATTGCTGCGGGATAATCCCGATTAATCGGGATTGGGTTTCCCCATTTGGAAGCCCCCGGATCAAAGGTTGCTAGACACCTCCCCGAGGATTATCGCAGTCACGCCACGTCCTTCATCGCCTCAATCTCCCAAGGCATCCACCATCCGCTCTTAAATTTCTTGGCTAGTAATTAATATTCACATATATTACTATTTGTATTTAGTTTTCAATGTTCTATCCCGTTTTCGTCCTGCTTTCATTCCGACAATCAAAAATCCCGCTGAGAGCGGGATTTCTGCACACTCAAAAAGTTGCAGAAATTAACCGCTTCTTTTATTTGCAATTTTCCTCATGTTTTCCATATCTTTTTCTAATTGTAGCAAAATAAAAAGGGTTGTCAAGCCCCGTTAGAAATGACGTTTCTAACGGGGCAAGTCCCCACGTTTTATTATCTGATTTTAATCCTTAAGTTTCTTTTTTACATCCTGCAAAATCTCAGCCGCAACTTCTTTCCCTCCTAAACCGAAAGCAATTCCGAAAGAAATAACCAATAAAGCCACTAAACCGGTAAATAAGGTTTCCATGAAAGGTTTGGCAATCCCCAACTGGTGCAAAATAGCCAAAATGGCAAAAATCCAAATTGACCATTTGATTACCGCGCTGACCATGGCGCCGTACCCTACTTTGATGCTTTCCACCGTTGCCCTTACTATCTTTTCAACAATATCAACCAGAATTACCGTTACCACAAAAATCAAAGCGGCCACGATAACGTTGGGCAGATAAGCCAGAACTTTTTGCAGGAAATAGGCAAACTCGCTAAATCCTAAAATTTCCACGGCTGCCAAAAGGAAGACGATGACCATGACCCATTTGACAATTCCTCCGATGAAACCTGAAGCGTCAACTTTGATGTCGGCTTTGGCCATGGCTTCGTCCCAGTTTCCTTTCTCAAAAATCTGGTTGAATTTTATCCTTTTCAAAACTTCGGTTACCAATTTGCCTACTCCGACTGAAATGAACCAGCCGATGACAAAAACAATTATGGCTCCGATTAAAAGCGGGATAAAACCCAAAAATGCCTCCCAAAGATTCTCTAACGATTGAATAGTTACGTAGTACCAATCAAATACCATATTATTTAATTAATTTTTACTTTATAAGTCAAAATTCGACCTTTCCGAACCCATAAATTTTTATGGGCTCGGTTTGTGAAGATTTCTTCATTATACTTCTCAGGATAATGTATTAATACATTATACAGGGTTGGGAAAAACAAAAAAGTTTTCCCCTGTGGAAAACTTTTTTGTGGACTATTCTTAAATTAGCTCGGACGATTTTCGCCCCTCGCTTCGCTCGGGGCGGCAAAGAAGCCCAAAAAATTTAACGCTTCGCCGCGTTCTTTAACAATTTCAAGTTTTTCTTTGGCGGCAATTTATTCCAAAAATCTAAAAGTAGAAAGCATCTGATAGTATTCTGTTTCAGAACCGTTAATTAATATAATGATATAGGCAGTCGAGTTTTTTATAACACCTGTTCGGTGAGTAATACCCGTATATCCGCCAGCATAATTTTCATAACTCATTTCTATTGCCTTTTTACCTGAAACTGTTGTATCTTTCCATGTTATTTCTAAATTTGGAATTGTTATTGGCTCCTCCATTAAAGATTTTAACTCCTCTAATAAAGCAACATTTTCTTTAACTGAAACTTCGCAGTATGGCATAACGGGACTTCCTATAGTTACTTCTTTCATTTGATCTGATTCATCTACTGTACTGTAAGAAGGAGAATATTTTATTTCGTATCCATATTCTTCATTTTTGTAAGTCTTCCAATTGGTAATTTCTTCTCTTTCCTCTTTTGTAACATTTTCAAAATATGGAAAATTAATCCTTCCAACTTCTTCTCCTTTTGAGTCAAGAGCAATAGCAAGAAGATTAGATATGATTTGGTCTGAAGGAAAAGCAAAAAGCCAAGACTCTCCTTTTTCTTCCAGATATGCTTTTTCTCTTTTTACAGCAGTTCCTATTAGAACATCCTCTCCACCTTCTGTAGGAGTAGCCCAAAATTCAACTTTACCCAAATTGAAACCATTTACTTGTATTTTCGTTCCTTCTTTATATTCAACAATCCCTGATTGTCCTTCGTGTATAATCATATAATCGTCACCGACTGGAATAAATAACCAAGGATCTGATTCATTAAGTGCGGCTACCGGTGATGTTTTCTGATAAATCAAAATTGTCCCACCAATAATAATGCCGAGAATAACTATAATCCAAATCCAAATTTTAGAGAAAGCTCTATTGTTCATAATTTTTAATTCTCAATAATTATATATTCGACCTTTAGGGAAAATTTTCTTTTATACGACAAAACCAAAAATTGATTTTTTCTTTCAAATTCCCGTTCAATTTGGCCGCCGAGCCGCGAAGCGGCGAGGCAAAAAACTTGACTTATCCGAAAGTGTGGACCCGGCGGGAGTCGAACCCGCGATTTCCTCATTGCAAATGAGGCGTTCTACCACTGAACTACAGGCCCTGAAATGTGGGCGATAATGGACTCGAACCATTGACCTCGTCATTATCAGTGACGCGCTCTAACCAGCTGAGCTAATCGCCCGTCTGTTTTTTAATATAACAAAATGAAATCAAAAAACAAGGTTTTACCTTGTTTTTCTTGGTTTTTATTAATCCGAAATCCTATTTAACCTTAATTTTATTCACCAATATTTCTAATAAATTTTTGACTTTTTCCTGCGCTTCGGCTTCGGTTTTACTTTCAGTAAACTCCTGCCATTGGCTAAGAATTTCCTCGTCGCCCAAATCCCTTACCTCTGTTTCTAATTTCAATCTTGTCTCAAAATCAACTTCTGTTTCCGCTTTTAAAACTTTTTCAATAAAAAACTTGGTAAAATCCAGGATTTTTTCGTTGGTTTTTTGGGTTTCCAAAACGGCTTGGGTCTGAGCAAGCTCTTTTTGAACGGTAAAATACTTAAAACCGGAAAAAACGCAGGCAACCAATAAAACGAGGGTGATTAAAATTGTTTTTTGATTACTCATGGGTTTTTTGATTTTTTGACGTCTTTTCCCTTATTTTATCACAGTAAAAGTTATAAAGCAATAAAATCATAAACAAAACCAGCAAACCCGTTTTCAAATCAATGATTTTCAGCCACCAATATTTGGTTTTAAGCCCGACATTAACGTGAACGCCACTGCCTTCTTTAACTTCAAACGGCTTGCCGTCATAAACAAGATAGCCGGGAGTTTCAATCTTAAGATAGTAATAACCTTCCGGCACTAAAAACGAATAAGTGCCCCTAACATCGGTAGTTTGGGGATTTTCCTGCTGGTATTCTTTTGCCGGCCAGAGTTCATATTGGTCGGTTTCGGAATTCAGCCAAAAAAGAGAAACAATGGCGCCCGGAATGCGGGTTTCCTTATTGCCGTCTTTTTCATAAATATATCCTTCGGGATCAATTACTGTAATCAGCCTAATTTCTTTTTTGCCCAGTTCCGGATCCTCAAAATCCATTACGGTGATAATTTCGTATTCGCCTTCAATTATGGGCGCTTGAATTTCCGCGGTGTAAATTCCGTCTCCGTCAGGGTCGGTATATTCAAATTCCAGCAAAACTAATTTTTCTTCGGTTCTTACTGGATTTTCCTGCGTCTTGGCAAAAACGGGATTGGTAAAAATCAGGGAAGCCGCCAAATAATTAAAGGGAATCTGGAAAGAAGTTTCCTGCGGCTTTTTGGATTTGAAAACCACGTATCCTTTCACGCTTTTGACCGGTTTTTCCGGTTTCGTCACCAATTGCAGGGGTTTGCCGGAAATGGTGGTAATTTTTTGCTGGAGCTCGCCTTTTTCATCAACAGTTAAACCGATATTAAAATCAATCAGTTCGCCGCCAGTTTTGGCAAAAACGATTTCCGTAGGCAGCTGCTCTTTAATTGACGAGGGCAATTCAACAATTGGAACTCCCTGAGGCAGGGCAAATTTGCCAGGTTCAATTTTTATTTTCGGCAAGCCGATGCTTTCCGTCAGCCCCGGCAAAGTCAATTTCAACTCTTTCAATTTCACAACATCAGTAATTTTGGTAATACCGACTTTTTTAAAAGTTTCGCCAAGGTCCGGAAATTTCTCCGCCAATTTTCTGATTTCTGTCGGCAACGACGCTAAAACAAATTCCCTAATTGGTTTCATTGATAAAAGCTGCCATTTATTTTGCAGTGACAAAGGAGTTTCTTCCGGCACCAGCTCTTCGATCGGGATTTCCGGAATTTCAACTTCCGGCGGTTCCGGTTTAAAAATCCCGGGGATTAAAGGTTCTAAAATTTCCGGTATTCTTTCTATGAAAGACGGTTCTTCGGCCGACGGAACAATTTTATAAATAATGCTGTCGGAAACAACTTCTGAATCGGTACCCCAAGAAGTATAAAATTTAGCGTAAACAATATATGTGCCTTCAGTACAAGAAACTAATTCTTTGCACAAATCCCATTCCTTGGCTGAAACGTATGGCTCCTGTACGGCATTTTTGAAATCAGAAAAATTGGAAATCGCCATCCTTTCGGCGTCGGAACCGCCCCGTAAAGCCAGGGTTACGAATCTTGAATTGGTTTCCGAATTATTATTATTAATCAAAACATTAAATCCTTCAGCTGGCGGAGCCGGCGGATTAAACCATGCTGACGGCATTCCGCTGCCAGTAGGACAAGATTGAGTTGAAATGCCGGCTTCAGTGCCAAAACCAGTTTCCACATTATCGCCGTTTCTGGCTTTTACTTTAAATGAATAACTATTGCTACAAGAAAGCCCGGCGGAAGCCCAGGAAAGAGAAGTAATCCAGCCGGAATTGGTTCCCGCAGTGATATTTTCAACAAAATACTCTGTATTAAGAGAATTGGAATTAGCAGACCAGGAAACGGTAATTTGGGTTTGAGAACCAGCAACAAGGGTTAATCCTGAAGGGATATTGGCTAAAGTATAAATCGGATTTGAGCTTGCCGAAGCAGGACTTTCGCCGCGATCAGCGCGATAAGCATGAACATGTACTGCGTATTGAACATTAGGATCTAAAGCAGTGGTTTGATAATTTGTGCTGTCGGCCGCAATATCATCAACGTCTGTCCCTCCGCCAAGATCAAAATCCAATCTGAAAGATTCTTCAAAATCAGAATTATCCGTCCAGTACCATGTAATCGCAGTAGCAGAATCAACTGCCGGTGTCCCGATGGTCGGGGCATCAGGAGTGGTATAGATAACGCTTGATTCTCCGGAGTCGTTTGTTAAATCATTCGGAGTATGGCTTTGGACTTTGAACTTGTAAGAATGATCTGCTGATGAACCGATATAGGAATAGGTCTCAATGCCGGCCCCCACGGTATTCACTCCGGCTGTAACTTCGCTGAAAGCGCCTCCGTCTTCAGAAACCCAGACCCTGAACCCGTCCTCAAAAGCGGAAGTGTCTGTCCAGTTGACAGTGATTTCGTCATCAGCAACATATGCCGGTGTCCCGATGGTCGGAGCATCAGGGGTGGTGTAATTATAATTGGAAGTACCGTAAGAAGAATAAACTGAATCCGGTGTTTCCGCTCTGGCCCGCCAGCGATAACGGGAATCTGAAACAAGGCCCGTTGTGTCTGATTGCGGAGAAGATTCAAAAGTTCCCAAATCTGTTTCATAAGTTGCATCGCAGTTGGCTCCGGAACACCTTTCTATTCTATGCGTATCTTCTACTGCCGCGTTATCGGTATAACTGATATTAAATTGCGTATCGTCTACGTACGCTCCCGCTACGTTAGATGGCGTACCGGGAGTCGTGTAATGAATAACCGCATCTTCGGAATAATCAGAATTGCCAATGCCATTATACGCTCTTGCCCGGTACTGATATCTGGCATCCGCTTGCGGCGGATCAGCAGGATTGTTTGCTACATTATCCACAAACGATTCGGTGTCTGCGCCAACGTCCGCAATTTCAGCATAACCGCCAAAGCCAAGGCCGGTATCTGTGTTTCTTTCTATTTTATAACCGCTCTCAACCGTAGAATTATCAGACCAGGTAACGGTAAGTTGCGTATCGCTGTTGTAAACCGCTGAAACGCCGGAAGGATCAGCCGGAATACCTAAAACCGAAACATTATCCGAACCATTGGCTCCCCCATTAAAAACAGATAAGGTTACTGTCGGCTGCTCGGTAATATCGCTAATAGTTATATTATCGGTCCAAATGCCGTCATCAGTAAAATCACCTTCCGCAACGGAAGCAGGAAGAACAGAACCGGTATCCACCGAAACAGTGGCCGCACCGGTAACGTCGGTGGTGATATTGTTGTAATCATCGCGAGAAGTTATAGTAGCGGGAAAAGCTTCGTCTGAGTTAGCGTTAGCCGGCGCTTCCACTAAGAAGTTATTTAGAACAGCAGCGCTTACTGTAACATCCAAATCATATGAAGCGTCTCCGGTACTTGAAAACACTCCTTCATCAACGTCAATTTCAGCCGTTTCCGCTTTATATAATTTCATAGCGCAGGTTCCCACGCCATTAACAAAATTAACAGTCGTAGAATTGCCAAAAACAACGCTGTCACAAGTCGGCTCAGTGCCGTCCGGAGCATTATTGGCTCCGGAAAAAACCAAAAACTTGTCGCCGCTATATGCAGTAAACGTAGTACCACCACTATCTTGCGCAGTAATAGTAATTGTTTGTTCCGCTCCGGCTGTTTGGAGAGCATTGCCGGTAATTTTTAAGTGGTGCATTCCGGATTCTATTACTGCCACATCGTAAAAAGCTGAAGGATCATTTGTATTATTATATTTTGTAGAAATTTCTTCTACGCTTAATACCCTGTTGTAAATGCGGAATTCGTCTAAGTTGCCTTTGGCATTTGTTCCCTTTGAACCCATATCATTAAAAGCCATCATAGAAGGCGGATAAACCATTGTATAAATACTTGGAAGTCCAGTGGTTTGATTTTTGTAAGAGCCGTTAAGATATATTATTGAAAGCCCAGTAGCACTATCCCAAGTAAAAACAAGGTGAAACCAACCAGCAGGGATTTGGGCAACGGGAACAATAATACGCTTGTCAGTCCCGCCAACATTCCAGCCAAAATAGCAATCGGTTAGATATTGTTGAAGGATAAAAAAATTGTTTGGAGTGGAAGTATCCCTACTGCTAAACCAATGATTATTCCAAGATCCACTCGTATCGGGGTCTATCCAAAACTCCACACTCCCTTGTTGTCCCAAAACAACGGGCTGGGAAATATAATCATTTCCGTCAAACGTTTGTGCTTTACCTATTTTTCCATCTGCTTCTATTGGCTCATTTGCCGCTTTTTTAGTTCCGTCGTTATTATTGGAAGTGCTATCTGTGATATGGGAGGCATCCGGATCGTCCTTCAAATGCTGAACCATTTGAATGCTATTGCCGACACCTTCATCCCAGGTTTCGCTTATATTCCACTGGTCGGCGCAAGCAGCAACATTGCCGTAATAAATATAAATATCGGTATTTTCAGTTGAAGACAAAGAATCAACCTCCACCCAGGCAGCCAGTTCTCCGGTAGCAGGAACATATTTTTCAATTTCGTGGTCCAGTTTTGTCCCGGTGTAATTGGTAAACAAAATGTCGCCGCCATCGGATTGGCTCACATAGCCGCCGTTAGCCGTATCTCTCAAATCCGCATCCGTAACACTGTAAAGAACGGCGAAATTAGTAAGATCCATATCAACCTCCGCAGGATCGATAGTAATCTTATTGCGATAAACCCAGTCAGAATTATACCAATCCCCCCCGGCGGCAAAAACTTTCTGGGGTTGATTGTCCTGAAACAAAATCGCGTTTCCGACTAACACTAAAAACAATATCAAAATCAACCCGACTGGCGGAATCTTATTTTTAATTTTCCGCTTTCTCCATATTACTCTTATAGAGTTTTGTTTTATCATTTCAATCTATTATACTATTATATTTTAATTATAACAAAAAAAATACAGTGTGAAAAACTGTATTTTTATCTTAGTCACTTGAAGTTGTCCCGAAGCCGATCTTTGTAAGGCGTTCGGCTAATGCCTTGGAATTAGTTTGAGAATTCTCACAAACCAATCCCAGTCAACACTTTTTAAATGTATTGATCCACGAACAGCTTCCGCTACCCGTGCCTTGTTCATGTTCTTCCCTATATCGCTATAGAGCATGGACTATATCATCATCCAACGAAATCGTTGGAGCTCGGCGTATAGTCTCTGAGGGATCCCGCTTCGTAGCGGGACTTCCCTGCTGATTGTCTGCACTAGAAGTATTTTTACGCATATTAATTAATTTTAACATGCATAACTCTAGATACACAGATGTTCCAGCATATAGCCAAGTTTTTTCCCGAAAATTGCTTTCCGGGAGTCGCAACAAGTAGATTACTCTAACGACTTCACCTTTATTACTGACCTTACCTTAGCCTCGCCAAAGGCGGGGTTTCGGGTATTGCCAGCTCTCCTGGTGTGACGGGCGAATGTTCTCTGGAAACTCAGAGTTGACGTTCCCACTGTACGTGCGGATTTCCCGCATACAGCGAGCTCTAATGCATTCTCTGTTTTAATTGATATAAATCCTTTTAGAGAGAATCCTTCTCCCGCTAAAAGCGGGATACTATGATTCAGCTGACTTCTGACGCAGCGTCAGTTTCATTATGCTGCATCAGACCTCCCCGGGTCAATATATAAACTATTCTTAACATCCCGAATAGAGTTGGTGGAAATAATCTTCTCCATGCTCACCACCCTGTCCATGGATCGATTGACTCTTTTTTGTTCGGGCTGTTATTTGTTTCGGGACCCTCTACCACCCCGATCACTCGGAATGATTGTCCTTCAACTACGTTCCGCTCCTATGGCGGAAGAAGAGATTTTAACTCTTTAGTTTGTATATCTGCCGGGCGCGTTTATTGTGAGTACAAGATTTAGGAACATATTCATCGCGCCGTAGCTGATACGCGATTACTAGCGATTCCGGCTTCATGAGGTCGAGTTTCAGACCTCAATCCGAATTGAGGGGCCGTTTGATGGGATTAGCTCCGCCTTGCGGCTTCGCGACCCATTGTCGGCTCCATTGTACCATGTGTGCGGCCCAGGGTATCAAAGGGCCGTGCTGATTTGGCGTCATCCTCACCTTCCTCCTGGTTATCCCAGGCAGTTTTCCGCGACAATTAAAACGCGGAATAAGGGTTGCGCTCGTTGTCGCACTTAAGCGTACGCTTCAAAGTACGAGCTGACGACCATATTTATCTCCGATTACTCGAAGTATGGACTATACCATTTCCCACTTATTATTAAGTGGGCCTAGCGTGTAATTCCGATAAAATCGGAATTAAACTCTCTTTTCCCTAGCGAGAGTTAAGTCTCTACGGGGTCCCGCTTCGTAGCGGGACTTCCCACGGTATTGCCCATTCTTTAATTATATCATCAAAGAATTAGGGTTTCACCGTTATGAGCTAGTTTTTTCATTCCGCTTTACAGCGGAATGGGTCGTATGCCTAATAAAT
>MHLY01000005.1:1598-4777 GCA_001821455.1 Candidatus Nealsonbacteria bacterium RBG_13_42_11 | reverse complement strand
ATAAACTTTGCATCTCGTCCTCGGAAAGTTTGCAAAAAAACACCGGCGACTTCATCAGGATTAATTCCATCGGGACTCATTGATTCATCAATCACATTGTCCAAAAGCGCCCTGCAAGCCACAGTACCACCGTAATAAGCTCCTTTTATCGATAATATTTTTCCTTTTTTTCTTCTCTGCATCATCTGGATTGCGGCGTCATTGGCTTCCGAACCGGTAACGGTAAGCAGCACCCTATCCATACCGGTGATTTCACACAATTTCTTTGTTAATTTCAGGCGGGAATCGTTCGGAAAAACATAAGAATGTATCATTTTATTGGCAACTTTATCTACTATGGCATCACCTACCTCTTTTGCGCAATGACCGACACTGGTGACAAATATACCGGAAGTGAAATCTATCCATTTGTTTCCCCATCTGTCGTAAACCTGGAAATCATCTGCTCTTTCCCATATCACGGGCAGTTCATGGTTATACATATAACTTGCCTCATGCTTCTGCATTTCTTGAAATAAAGAAGCGGATTCCGGAGCGGGAATTTTCGTTTTTATCTCTCTGTATTTAGTAGAAATTTTGTTTTTGAGCATATGTTTATTAATTTAATTTAAATTTATTTTTTAAGTATTCGTATATTTTGTAATTTCCTTTCTCCAGATTGAATTTGATGAAATCCAAATCTTTAATCTTGTCTAGTTCTCCGGCATCCGGCGCGATAAAAGCCAGTATCTTCGGGCCGTGGAGCATTCCGGTTTCGGCAATGGTTTTTGTTTTCCAGATGTCCACGTAGCCGTCAGGCTGATAAACCGACGGGAAAGATTGACGCGGCAAATTATAGTATTCGGGCCTGGAATCGCCGGGAAAAAGACCAACAAAGAAATCGCCCTCTTTACCAAAAAGTTTGTAGGGCGACTCCCTTATTTCATGACCCGACCTGAGACAGGTGGCTTCCTGACGGGAAAGCAAAATTTCAACGGCTTTATCAATTAATTCCGGCTCTCTCAACGGAGTAACTGGCCTTAAAAAAACCAGATACTCCGGCTCAAAATTTTCATTTTCCTTTAACCAATTGACGGCGTGCTTTACGACCCCCAAATCGTTTGCCGTATCAGTAGCGAATTCCGCCGGCCTTAAAAAAGGAACTTCGGCACCGTAACGCTTGGCAATCTCGGCTATCTCCGGGCTATCGGTGCTGACGATAATTCTTGAAATATGCTTTGACATTTTTGCCGTTATTATTGAATAAGCGATAAGGGGAAAACCGCCTAAATCAATTATGTTTTTCTTTGGAATTCCCTTTGAGCCTCCCCGAGCAGGAATCAAAGCAATGATTTTTTTATTATTATTACTTTTGGACATATATTAAGATATATTTTTTAATCCCTAAAATAGTGATGAAGTAAATTATTGCGCCAAAAAGGATTAAAAGAAATACATTAATCTGGTATAAAAACGGCTGTTTTACGATAAAATACATTAAAGCACTGGCAAAAGCAGAAGCTAAAAGAATCGATAAAGTTTTCAGAAAAGGAAACCGAACAAAAGTGAATTTTTTCATGAAAATCCCGATGATAAACAGAATTAAAAAATTAGTAATTAGAGTGGCGACCGCTGCTCCATATAAAGTGTATTTCGGAATTAAGAGCAAGTTTAAAATAACATTGGTGATTGCTCCGACGATGGTAATCAAAAACATCTTTGCCTGTTGGTTCAAAATAATCATCGCGTCGTAGAACGGCCTGTAAAGTATGATAATTCCGGCTGTTAAGATTAAAATCTGAAAGGTCAAAATTGAAGGGCTGAAATCCGGAGGATAAAGACAATAAATAATTTTTGGAGCCAAAGCTATCCCGCCGGCAATCAAAGGCAGAGCGAACATAATCATAATCTCTAATTCATGGTTCCAGGCATTTTGGAACTTCTTTTCTGATTTTTTGGAAAACTTGCTTAAGGCCGGGTAAAAACTGGCGGCAATCAAACCCATTGGCGCCCAACTGGCTGTCGCGATTTTTTGAGCAGCGTTATACCAGCCGGTTTCAGCCAGCATATTCCAATAACCGAGCATCACCGAATCGGTATAATTGTAAATAACGCCGAACAGCCCCATCAAAGCCAAAGGCCAGGACATAGTTAAAAATTTCTTCCAGACGGAAAAGTCCCATTTGATCTTTAAAGAAAAAATCTTAAACTGGAAAAAAATCAGGACGGAAAGAAAAGTAAACAACGAAGAAAATAAATAGGCGTAGCTTAATTTTTCCGCCGAAGGAAATTTGAAAAGAACGAAAATCCCGAAACCGAATATCAACAGGACCTGCATAATTTCAAGCCCGGCTTCATATTCCATTTTCTGGCGGGCGTGGAAGAAGCAATAAAAAACGCCAATCAGGCCGTTAATCAAAAGATAAGAAGCCATAATTAAAACTATCCTCCTGATGCTTTCTTCCTTAACAACAAAAGAAGAAACCAATAAAATCAGAATCAAGGACCCGAAAGTCAATAAAGCTTTCAAAGAAATGAGAGAGTAAAACTCTTCCTTTTTTTCTTTTTCGCGGGAAAATTCACGGGTAATGATTGTCGCCAGACCGAGGTCGGAAAAAATCATCAGCAAAGAGACAAAAGCAACGGCAAAAGTGAATTTTCCGTACTCCACCGCTCCCAAAATGCGGGCGGCGTAAATAATCAAAGCCAGCGCCAACAGTTTATTGACGGCCGTGCCGACCCCGAGCCAAAAAGTATTTTTGAAAATCGTCTGTTTGGTGGTCAGATTGCTGAATAAAATATTTTTGATGTCGTTAAAATACGTTATTCTCATAATTTTAAATTATTATATTTACCGCTTCAGACAAATTATCGGCCAAGAAATCCGGATTTACGGAAAACACTTTGTCTTTCCCGCCGTAACCGGTTTTTACCAGAATTGTTTTACAACCCGCTCTCTTGCCGGCCAAGATATCGCTGGTTTTATCGCCGATTAAATAGGACTTCTCAAGGTCTATGTTAAAATCCTTTTTCGCTTTTAATAAAAGACCTATTTCCGGCTTCCGGCACTTACATCTGATTTTTAAGTCCGGCCTTTCTCCGACAAATCCTTTTTCCGGGTGATGAGGACAATAATAGATTGCGTCTATTTTTGCCCCTTTTGACCCAAGTTCTGTCTCCAATTTTTTATGCATTTCTTT
>MHLY01000005.1:1058-1499 GCA_001821455.1 Candidatus Nealsonbacteria bacterium RBG_13_42_11 | reverse complement strand
CGAAAAATCGTAGATTTTCAAATGTTCTATTTTTGACGGTTGGTCAACTTCTTCGTTAATCACGCCGTCGCGGTCAAGAAAAATCGCTCTTCTTTTGTTTTTCAAATTCATTTTTCTTATTTTCCCGGAATCATAATCGGCTTTAACCTCGGTTAATCTCTCAGGCGTTCCCATATCTTTGAAATATTCCGGACTGTTATACGTATTTATTTTCTCTTTTGATTTTAACAATCCGGGCATTACATCCTTTTCAATATCGGATTTTTTGTTTACGGATATGTATTTAAATATCGCCGGCGAAAAGATATAAACCGAGGCAATGCTTAAGTTCTGAAAAATCATTCCTTTAGGATGCGGCCTTTTCAGTAAAGCCGTGATTTCTCCCTTATCGTTCGTTTCAACCAAATCGCTGTCAAAAGGATGGTTATTGGGATGAACGAT
>MHLY01000005.1:0-964 GCA_001821455.1 Candidatus Nealsonbacteria bacterium RBG_13_42_11 | reverse complement strand
TTTCCAATTTTTTTCTCCAATGTTTTTAAGGCGCCCGCCGTCCCCAATGGTTTTTTTTCCTGAAGATAACGGATCCGAACATTCAGATTCTTCCTGTTCTGAAGATATTTTTTTATTTCGTCTCCCAGATACCCTAAAAGCAGCCAGATTTCTTTAACGCCGTTTTTTCTTAAAAGAACAATCTGATGCTCAATAAGCGGCTTTCCTCCCACTTTTATCAGAGCTTTCGGCTTATTTTTGATTAAGTCAGCCAAACGGGTTCCTTTGCCGCCGGCTATAATTGCCGCCATCATATTTCTTTTATATGTTTTTTGCCGAAAATTTCTTTTTCAACAATCTCGCAAACAATATGGCCGATTAAAATATGGGCTTCCTGAATTCTGGGAGTGTCGGAAGACGGCACTTTAATTATATATTTGCAAACATCTTTTATTTTTCCGCCTGTTTCGCCGGTAAAACCGATGGTAATCATTCCTAATTTATTGGCGGCTTCAATCGCTTTTATCACATTCAAAGAATTGCCAGAAGTTGAAATCCCGATTAAAATGTCTTTTTCTTTGCCCATAGCCCTGACCGCCCTGACGAATACTTCGTCGTATGAATAATCGTTTGCCACGGCCGTCAGATAAGAAGAATTTCCGTGAAGGGCTTCGGCAAATAAAGGGTCCCGGTCTAAATAAAACTTTCCGCCAAGCTCGGCAGCTATATGTTGGGCGTCGGCAGCGCTTCCGCCGTTGCCACAAAGAAGCACTTTCTTTCCGTTTCTAAACGCACCTATCATTTCTCCGGCAATCTTCTCAATCATTGTCAAAACACCCTCTTCTTCCAAGATTTTTCCGTTTGTCTCTACATTATTTTTTATTATCCGGCTGATTAACGATTTTTCATCCATATTATTAGACCATTTTTTTTATAATCTTGATAGTGTTCTTTTCGTCTAAGTTATTTATTTTGTGCAAATAAT
>MHLY01000004.1:22059-41970 GCA_001821455.1 Candidatus Nealsonbacteria bacterium RBG_13_42_11 | reverse complement strand
CACATTTTTCATCAATATACTATCAGAACCAAACTTAGAAACGAACTCCAAAAACATCTTAAAGAGAAAGATGTGCCGACAATGATTTATTATCCATTAGCCTTGCATTTACAGCCGGCTCTTGAATATTTAGGTTACAAAAAAGGCGATTTTCCCGAAGCCGAAGAAGCCAGTAACGAAGTTTTGAGTTTGCCCATTTTTCCTGAAATGACAAAAGCCGAGCAGGATTTTATCATAAAAGAGATTAAAGAATTTTATGAATTCAGCCATCTTTACTAAAAATACTGCCATT
This sequence comes from Candidatus Nealsonbacteria bacterium RBG_13_42_11, assembly GCA_001821455.1. GTDB lineage: Bacteria > Patescibacteriota > Minisyncoccia > Minisyncoccales > RBG-13-42-11 > RBG-13-42-11. The sequence goes on along the minus strand of MHLY01000004.1, from coordinate 41,678 downwards.
ACCTTTTTTACCAGGTTTGCCACGGGAGTTTTCAGCGTGTTGGCCACTATTGTCATTGCCAGAACGCTGGGTCCTCAAGGGCAGGGTATTTATTCTCTGGCTATAATGTTTTCTTATATTTTATTAATTTTTACGGCCCTGGGAATAAATCCCGCCTCAGTTTTTCTTATCGGAAAGAAAAAATATTCTCCCCAGGAGGTTTTAGGAAATAATCTTTTTTTAAACCTTCTGATTAGTCTGGGAACTGTTTTAATAGGGCTAATTATCGTTTTTTTATTTTCTAATGCTCTTTTTCCGGGAGTGGAAAAAACATATTTATTATTAGTTTTGCTTTTAGTTCCTCTGATTCTGATTTTTGACTTGGGATGCCACATTTTAATAGGATTACAAGAGATTAAAAAATATAATTACTTTTCTTTTTTACAAAACGGACTTTTCCTTTTACTGCTTATAATCTTTTTATTAGGCATGAATTTTGGGATAACGATTGCCATAATCTCTCAGATTCTTTCTTTTATATTAGTGGGACTCTTTTTATTCCTGGTCGTAAAAAAAGAAGCCGGTGGGATGGTTTTGCATTTGAGTAAAAAATATTTAAAAGAAATTTTTTCTTATGGTATCAAAGTGCATTTGAGCGGAATATTTCATTTTTTACACTATCGGATAGATCTTTTTTTATTGAATATTTTTATTAATCCCGTAGCCGTAGGATTATATTTTGTAGCTACTAAGCTTGCCGAGGTTTTCTATTTTCTTTCTAATTCTACGGGTACGGTTTTATTTTCTAAAATAGCTTCTGAAACGGACGAGAAACAAATTAATTCTTTTACTCCGATTGTGTGTCGGAACGTTTTATTTATCACTTTTTGGGGAGTTTTAGTCCTGTTGTTTCTGGGGCAATGGCTCATAACTTTTTTCTATTCAAAAGAGTTCCTGGATTCCGTCGCGCCTTTCCGTATTTTATTAATAGGGACATTGGTTGTCAGCGGCTGGGAGATATTGGCCAATGATTTCGCGGCCCGAGGCAAACCGATTTTAAATACTTATATTATAGGCGCATCGGTCTTAATCAATATTGTTTTAAATATATTATTTATTCCAAAGTGGGGCATTTCGGGAGCCGCTATAGCTACCGCTATTTCTTATTTTTTCATGTTTTTTGTTACGGTTATCATATACAGCAAGATTTCAAGAAACAAGATAAAAAATATAATTTTTTTGCAAAAAAAAGACATCGAATTTTACAAAAACTTATTTGCTGAAATTAAAAAAAGAATATGAAAATATGTTTTTTAGCCGGAACCGATTCTATTCATTCTAAAAAATGGATTGGATATTTCGCCGACAGGAGAAACGAAATTCATTGTATTTCCTTAACTAAAAATAAATTTAGTATAATAAAAAACGTAAAGTTTTATTCGTTGAAGGGATTTTCCTTAAAACCATTAGATATATTATTTAATGCAATAACTGTTAAAAAATTAATAAAGAAAATAAATCCTGATGTTTTACACGCTCATTATGCCGGAGTAAATGGGGTATTGGCGGCTTTAAGCGGATTTCATCCCTTTGTCTTAACCGTCTGGGGCTCCGATATTTTAATTGCACCAAAATCAAACATAATTAAACCCTTGATAAAATTTTCCTTAAAAAAAGCCGACTTAATAACCTGTGATGGAGAAAATACCAGAGAGGCAATGATAAACTTAGGAATAGATGCTTCAAAAATAAAAATAATTTATTTTGGAGTTAATGCCCAAAAATTTACCATCAGTCCAAAGAATGAAAACTTAATTAAAGAATTAAGAATTAAAAACTGTCCGGTCGTAATCAGTTTAAGAAATCTTGAGCCGATTTATGACCTTGAAACTCTGGTTAAAGCCGTCCCCTTAGTTTTAAAAGAATTTTCGGAAGCGAAATTCATTATTATAGGAAGAGGTTCTGAAGAAGAAAAATTAAAGAAATTAGCAAAGGATTTAAAAATTACAGACAGTATCAGACTCCTCGGATTTATTTCTAATGATAAGTTACCAAAATATTTAAGAGTCGCTGATATCTACGTTTCCACTTCTTTATCTGATGGTGGGATTTCAGCCAGTACGGCCGAAGCCATGGCTTCGGGGCTTCCGGTAGTAATTACCGATTCCGGAGACAATAAAAAATGGATAAAAGACGGAGAAAATGGGTTTGTGATCCCGATTAAAAATCCGGAAATATTGGCAAAAAAAACTATTTATTTGCTTAAAAATGAAAATATAAGATTAAAATCAGGAGAAATTAATAGAAAAATTATTGAAGAAAAATATAATTATTACAAAGAAATGAGTAAAATGGAAAAGATTTATGAAGAAATTATTAAGAAAAATCAAAAGAATTTAACATGAAAATAGTTTTTATACAACCTAACGTCGGTTTTAAAGGACACACCTGGGAAGCATTGGGGATTGGTTATCTTATATCATATCTAAAAAAATATTATGAAAAAAAATTAGATATAGCGTTTTACTCCGCATTTTATGATTCTGAAGAAACAATAATTAACGCTTGTCGAGACGCAAACATTGTCTGTTTCACTTGTACAAGTCCGCAGTATAAACATGGATTATTGTTGGCAAAACAGGTAAAGAAAAAAACTAATTTAATAGTATTTGGCGGTCCTCACCCCTCGGCTCTCCCAGATTTAGTTTTAAAAGATAATTCCATTGACGTTGTTGTGAAAGGAGAAGGAGAGAAGGCCATATTAAAAATCGTTGAGGATACAAGTAAAGGACTTAATATATCTAAACAAATATATCAATTCGATTATATAAAAGATATTGATAATATACCTTACCCTGACAGAAAGGCTATAAAAAACGAAAGAAATATTGAACAGGCCTATGCGGATAATGGCATCAGAATCACATCGATATTAAGCAGCAGAGGATGTCCGTTTGGTTGTAGTTTTTGCTGTAGTCGTTGCGTATGGGGAAGAGTTCCCAGGTTACGTTCAGCACCGAACATCTTAAATGAGTTTGAATACTTAATAAAAGAATGGAAAATTGAATTCATTAAATTCGCAGACGACACTTTTACCATCAGTAAACAGAGAGTTATTGATTTTTGTAAGTTGAAATTAGAAAAAGGGATAAAAACGCCTTATGGTGTGAATGCTCACATAAATACGGTTGATGAAGAATCATTGAAATATCTGGCCGAGAGTAATTGCCAAGAATTATGGTATGGCGTTGAAAGCGGTTCACCAAAAATATTAAAGGATATGCATAAAAATACTACCTTAGACAGGATTAAAGAAATATTCAAACTGACCAAAGAATATGGTATAAAAACGAGAGCGTATTTCTTATTAGGGACGCCGAATGAGACAATTGAGGATATAAAAATGACAGAGAATTTATGCGATGAAATACGGCCAGAAATCGTAGGATTTAGCTTGCTTGCCCCATATCCAATTAACGAATACTTCGATTACGAAAAAATGAAAAACTGGGATTGGTCCATATTTGACGAATACAACAACGACTGGGTTTCTACAAAAACCCTCACCAATCAACAGCTTAAACAGGAGCAAAAAAGGCTTATTGAGAAATATCAGAAAAAAATAACGTTTCGACAAAAACAATAAAAAGACAAATATTAAAATAAATATTAAAAAATGAAAATTCCTTTATTTAAAATTTATTGGGACAAAGAAGATGTTCAAATGGTAAATAGAATTATAAAAAGGGGAACATTTTGGGCCGGAGGTCCTACTGTTGATGAATTTGAAGAGAAGATTGCGAAATATATCGGAAGTAAATATTGCGTTGTTTTTAATTCAGGAACCTCAGCCTTACATGCTATTTTATTAGCGTATAATATAAAACCAGGAGACGAGATAATTGTTCCCTCTTTTACCTTTATTGCCACGGTTAATGCTGTTTTATTTGTGGGAGCGAAACCCGTATTTGCAGACATAGAAGAAAAGACCCTGGGATTAGATCCTGAAAGCGTAAAAAAGAAAATAACAAAAAAAACAAAAGTTATTATTCCTATTCATTTTGGAGGCTGTCCCTGCTTAATTAGAGAATTAAAAAAAATTGCCGACGATCACAATTTAATATTAATAGAGGACGCAGCAGAGTCTTTCGGTGCCAAAATTAAAAACAAAAAAGTCGGAACCTTCGGGGATTCGGCAATGTTGAGTTTTTGTCAAAACAAAATAATTACAACAGGGGAGGGCGGAGCAATAGTAACAGACTCAAAAAAAATATATGAGGCATTAAAACTAATAAGATCTCACGGAAGACAGGAAGATCCGACCCATATCGCTTCTCCGGATTATTTAGACCATATAACGTTAGGATATAATTTTAGAATGCCCGATATGATTGCCGCTTTAGGAATATCACAAATAAGAAAAGCTGAGAAATTGATTAAAATGAGAAGAAAAAACGCAGACTATTTAACAAAAAGATTGAAAGAAATAAATGAAATAACAACCCCAAATTCACCGAATGGTTACTCTCATGTTTATCAAATGTATACAATAAGAACAAAAAAGGGAGCAAAATTAAGGGATAATCTAATGAAGAGTTTGGCCCAAAAAGGGATTACAACAAAAGTTTATTTCCACCCGGTGCATTTAACAAGATTTTATAAAAGAAAATTTGGACACAGGAAAGGCGAACTTCCGATTACGGAGAAAATATCGGAACAGGTTTTAGGATTGCCAATTTACCCCGCGTTAACTAAAGGGAAAATTGATTATATTTTTAAAGAAATTAATAATTTTTTTAAAAAACAAAAGGTCTTAAAACAAAAGCTCAATAAAAAGTAAATTTTAACTTAAAAACATGAAAAAAATATATATTTTTTTAGGAATTGGGATAGGAATAATTCTTATTATCGGTAGTTGGTTGATGTTTTCCAGTAAAATTAGCCAACAAGCTTTTCAAGAAGAAATTAAAATTTCCCAAGGCGACATTAAAAAGGAAATAGTTTTATTGGTTATTGACGATGGCGAGGGGGCTCCAAAAAATTTTGAGGTTGAATTTAATGAAGGAATGACCGCTTTTGATTTATTGGAAGAAGGAACCGAGAATTCAGACTTGTTTTTAAAGACAAAAACTTACGATATTGGAATATTGATTGAAGCTATCGGCGATAAAGAAAACGGTCAGGACGAAAAGTATTGGTTCTATTATGTTAATGGAAAAATGCCGATGATCTCGGCCGATAAAGAAGAAATAAAGCTGGAAGACAAAGTAGAGTTTAGGTTTGAAAAATCATCTTTTTAAAATAGAATATGACTGAAATTTTTTTGACTAAAAAAAGAAAAATTATAGAGTTTTCAATTGCCTCTCTTTTAATTTTAACTGGTGTTATTCTAAGGCTTCTTCCTCATCCCCCAAATTTTACTCCAATTTTAGCCATAGCTTTATTCGGAGGGGTTTATCTTTCCAGAAAAATAGCTTTTATTTTACCACTTGCAGCAATGGTCATTAGTGATGTTTTCATCGGCTATTATGAAGTAAAATTAATGATTGCAGTTTACGGAAGCTTTCTTTTATGTGTAATTTTGGGATTTTGGTTAAAGAAAAACAAAAGATGGCAAACAATTTTTGAAAGCTCTGTTTTGTCTGCCCTTATCTTTTTTCTTTTAACAAATTTTGCCGTTTGGGCTTTTACTCCCTGGTACGCCAAAACCTTTTCAGGAATAATTCAATGTTATTTAATGGCTTTACCATTTTTTAAAAATACTTTATTAGGAAACTTGTTTTATGTAACCATCTTCTTTGGGGCTTATGAAATAATAGAGGTTTGGATTAGAAAAAAAATTAGAACATTGAAAGAAACCTCCATTTCTTTAGGGTAATAAAATTAAAAATGTAATAGCTAAGAAAAATGAAGATTTCTGTAGTTGTACCAACATATAATAGGTCAAAAGATTTAAATGATTGTTTGGATTCAATTATATCTCAGGAGTATTTGCCGGTAGAGGTTTTAGTGATAGACAGCGGTAAAGACATCCAAACCGAAAATTTAATTAAAGAGAAAGAAAGTAATTTTAAAAAAAAAGGAGTAATTTTAAAATATATTAAAAACAATAAAGAAAACAGTTTAACTGTAGCCAGAAACATGGGGATAGAAAATTCAACAGGTGAAATCGTGTCTTTTCTGGACGACGACATCGTTTTAATAAAAGATTACTATAAAGAGACGGTAAAATTTTTTGAAGAAAATCCCAAGGCCTTCGGTATGACGGGTCGAACAACATCTGACTTAAAAGGTGAAAATAAATTTAAGTTTTTTGTCGCTCAGATTTTGGGCAGATTATTCTTTCTCGGTTTTAATGAAAAAAATAAATGGCGGGTACTTCCGTCTTTGGGCGTTACTTCCTCGTTGGATAATAAAATTATTAACTGTCAGTGGCTTTCCGGCGCCTCTGTTTATAAAAAGGAAATTTTTAAAGATTTCAGGTATGACGAGAAATTGAAAAAATATTCCTGGGGCGAAGATACGGATTTTTCCCACCGCGTTTTCAAAAAATATCCCCAGTCGTTATTTTTAAATCCAAAAGTAAGATATATACATAATCTGTCGGTCACCGGAAGAATCCCCAGGAAAGAAATATCTTATATGGAAGAAGTTTATTGTCTTTACCTTTTTTATAAGATAATACCTCAGACATTCTTAAACAGAATAATCTATATTTGGGGAAGATTAGGAAGAATAATTTTTAAGATTATAAAATTACAGTTTAGAGAAATAATTTTTTCTTTTATGGCATACTTTATCTGTTTAAAACATCTGAAAGAAATTAAAAACGGAGATTTAGATTTTTTCAATAAAACTCTATTATGAAAAAAATGCAGGAAATAAATGAATATTGGGAGAGACATAAGGGAGATCCCTCAATTTTACTGCCCGCAAGAGGAATACAAAGCCGAATAGCGCTGTTTGAGAAAAATTTGGATAAAAAGAGAGTCCTGCATTTTGGTTGCTCCGATTGGCCATATACTAAAGAAAAAGTTTTTGAAAAAAACCTTTTACACCAAGATTTGGAAAAAGTTGCCTCAGAACTTTACGGCGTTGACCTGTCAGAAGAAGGAATAAGAATCATGAAAGAACAGGGCATTAGAAATCTTTTTACAGGAGATATTTATACTTTGGCCGAGGATAAGAATTTAGCCGATAAAAAATTTGACGTTATTTTAGCTACCGAGATATTGGAACATTTAGTTAATCCCGGAATGGCTTTGGATTCCGTTAAAAGATATATTCTGAAAACAAATCCTGAATGTAGAATTATTTTTACCGTACCCAATTGCCAGAATTTTTGGCATAGTTTTATTTCCGGATTAAGAAAGAAAGAGACAGTCCATTATGACCACAAATTTTATTTCAGCTACAGAACTTTTAGGACGTTGCTTGAGGAAATAGGTTTTGAAACAGAAGATTTCTACTTCGTCACTTATGGCAGGGGACATAGGACAATGAAGGGGAAAATAATGATAAAACTTTTTTCCTGGCTTTTCCAATGCTTAAGCCCTTATTTATACTTTAAATGCAGAGTAAAAAAATGATTAAAAAACAAACCTATTTAATAACGGGGGGAGCGGGGTTTATCGGTTCTCATTTGGCAGATGAATTAATAAAAACTGGAGGCAGAGTTATTATTGTAGACAACCTCTCTGCGGGCAAGAAAGAGAATGTGAATAAAAAAGCGGTTTTTTACAAAAGGGACATTTTAGATCCGAAACTTGCCGCTATTTTCAAAAAAGAAAGACCAGATATTATTTTCCACTACGCGGCTCAAATTGACGTTCGAAAATCAACGAAAGATCCGATTGGCGATGCAAAAATTAATATCTTGGGAACCATTAACGTTTTGGAAAACTGCCGAAATTTCAAAGTGGGCAAAATAATATTTGCTTCCTCGGTTGGTGTTTATGGAGAGCCTGAATTTCTGCCGACAAAAGAAAATCATCCTTTGGGCCCGATTTCTCCTTATCCCATTACGAAATTAACCGTAGAGAAGTATCTTTCTTATTATAAATCTTTAGGATTAGATTTTGCTGCTTTAAGATATTCCAATATCTACGGTCCCAGGCAATCAAGCTCGGGCGAGGGAGGGGTAGTATCAATTTTTATTGACAATCTTCTTAATGGAAAAAAATCTGTTATTTATGGAAACGGAGAGCAAACACGAGATTTCTTATACGTTGCCGACGCCGTAAAAGCGGCTCTTCTGGCATTGAAAGCTCCTTCCGGATCTATTTATAATGTTGGGACCGGGAAAGAAACGAGCATCAACAAACTTTACAAATTAATTTTCCGGGACACTGGAAACGCTATTCATCCCAAAAAGGTTCCGCCGAGATTCGGGGAGATTAAAAAAAGCTGTCTTAATTCTTCCAAAATAAAAAAGGAATTAAACTGGAGGCCAAAATGGGAATTAGAAGAAGGATTAAAAGAAACCAGAAACTGGTTTAAGAATAAAAATTAAATGGAAAATAATTTATCATTTGTTTCAGTCGTTATTCCCTGCTGGAGGGAAGAAAAATTCATTGGGAAGTGTTTAGACACTATAATTGAACAAGATTATCCGAAAGATAAACTTGAAGTATTGGTTATAGACGGGATGAGCGACGACAAAACAAGGGAAATTGTCGGGAATTATTCAACCAGATTTCCTTTTATCAAACTTCTGGACAATCCTAAAAGATTTACCAATTTCGCTTTTAATATAGGAATTAAAGCGTCAAAAGGAGAAAACATAGCAATCATGGGAGCTCATGCCGGCTACGCAAAAGATTACATTTTAAAATGCGCCAAGTATCTAAAAGAATACCGGGCCGATAACGTGGGGGGAGTATTAAAAACACTGCCGGCTCAAAATACTTTAGTCGCAAAATCCATTGCTTATTGTCTGTCATCTTTTTTTGGAGCTGGCGGTTCTCTTTTCAGAACCGGGGCCAATAAGCCCACTCCGGTAGATACGGTATTCGGAGGTTTCTATAAAAAAGAAATTTTTAAAAAAATCGGTCTTTTTAATGAAAATTTAAAAAGAAGCCAGGATATGGAGTTTAATTTAAGATTAAAAAAGGCGGGTGGAAAAATTCTTTTATTTCCCGATGTCTCGGTTTCTTATTATCCTCAAATAACCTTTTGGAATTTTTTCAAACATAATTTTAACGACGGCATTTGGTCTCTTTATCCCTTAAAAATAATTAAAACAAAGTTTAAATTAAGGCATTATATTCCCTTGGTTTTCGTAAGCGCCATAATTATTTTCGGCATACTGTCTGTTTTTTCCTGTTTATCCCGAGGCATTCTTATACTTATAATTTTTTATTATCTTCTGACTAGTCTCTGCCTTTCTTTAATGATTGTCATAAGAGAAAAAGATTTCAGATTTTTATTTTTAATGCCAATTGCCTTTTTTTGCCGTCATTTTGGCTACGGATTAGGTTCCATTTTGGGAATAACTAAAATTTTAACTGGTTAAAAGATGATTGAAGAAAGAAAAAAAATTGAAATCGAGTACTACAACAAACAAGCCGAAGAATGGCTGAAGGAAAAATTTGAAAAGGACTGGAAAACCGATTTTGAAGGGTTCAGCCCCACTTTGTTGTCCAGTTTTAAGTTTTGCTATAAAATTCTGGGAGAAAATTGCCAAAATAAGAAGATTCTGGATTACGGCTGCGGTAATGGTATTCATTCTGTTTTTCCGGCAAAAATAGGAGCGGAAAAAGTAACCGGAATTGATTTATCAGAATCCCAGTTAAAAATAGCCAAAGAGCGGGCTAAGAGAGAAAACATTGATAGGCAGACAGAATACCTTGTGATGGATTGCGAAAAAATGGATTTTCCGGAAAACTCATTTGATATTATTTTTGACGGCGGAACTTTTTCTTCTTTGGATTTGAATAAGGCCCTTCCCGAACTGGCTAGGATTTTAAAACCGGAAGGATTTTTAGTCGGCATTGAAACCTTCGGCCATAATCCTTTTACTAACTTAAAAAGAAAGATTAATAAAATAACGGGAAAGCGAACCGGCTGGGCCGCAGAGCATATTTTAAAAATGGAGGATTTGGGGCAGGCAAAAAATTATTTTGACAAAATTGAGGCAAAATTCTTTCATTTTATCTCCTGGCTGGCCTTTCCTTTTCTAAGTAGACCGGGAGGCAAATTTTTGCTAAAAATATTAGAGGCCATAGACAGTGTTTTTCTTAGAGTTCCTTTTTTAAGGAAATACGGCTTTAAGGTAGTTTTCATTTTCAGCAAACCAAAAAAATGATAAAAAGATTATTTGATTTTATTTTCTCCTTAATCGGATTAATAATTGTTTCTCCCTTTTTGATTTTAATTGCCATTTTAATAAAACTTGATTCTCAGGGTCCGGTTTTTTATCGGGGAACAAGAATGGGAAAAAATGGCCAGCCGTTTAATATTTTTAAATTCAGAACGATGGTGTCGGGCGCTGAAAAACTTGGCGGACCGTCAACCGCCAGCGACGACCGCAGATTGACCCAAATCGGAAATTTTTTAAAAAAATATCAGATTGATGAAATGCCCCAGTTAATAAACGTATTGAAGGGAGAGATGTCATTAGTGGGGCCGAGGCCGGATGTTCCTTCAGAGGTTGAGTCTCTTGAACCAGAGACAAGAAAGATAGTTTTAAGCATAAAACCAGGGATGACAAGCCTTGCCGCCTTGGCTAATCCTCATGAGGGAGAAGTTTTACGAGGAAGTAAAGATCCTCATAAAGCTTATTGTGAAAAAATTAAGCCGGAAAAAATTAGATTAAATTTAGAATATGTGAGACAAAGATCTTTTTGGCTAGATATAAAGATTATAATAAAAACTTTCTTTACCGCGGTTTTTAAATAATATACTGATGTCATCAAATGATACATTATCCAATAATAAAAGAAAAATTGGGTATTGGTTTGGAAAAAAACTGTCGGAGGAGCATAAGAGAAAAATAGGCAGGGCTTCCAAGGGAAGGGCTCATACAGAAGAGGCCAAAAGAAAAATAAGCGAAGCCCTTAAAAGTAGAAAACACACAGAGGAACACAGAAGGAAGAACAGTGAAAGTCACAAGGGGAAAAAACTTTCCGAAGAAACAAAAAAGAAAATAGGAGATTTTTGGAGGGGGAAGAAAAAGATATTTTCAGAAAAACACAGAAGAAAGATTAGAGAATTAAGACTGCGCTATAATAAAAACTGGAAAGGGAAATGTCATACCGAAGAAACTAAAAGAAAAATTAGCAAAGCTCATCAGGGTATGAAGAAGCCTTGGGTGATCCCGCCTAATAATAAAATGGAAAATAATTCTAATTGGCAGGGCGGAAAATCTTTTGAGCTTTACGGCATAGATTGGACAAAAACATTAAAAAATTTAGTTAGAAAACGAGATAATCATGTTTGTTGTTTATGCGGTAAACCACAAGAAGATATTTCGCATGATGTTCACCATATTGATTACGATAAAAAGAATTGTAATCTAGTAAATTTAGTTACTCTTTGCCGCACCCGTCATCTAAAAACAAACAAAAATAAAAAATATTGGATTAAATATTTTCAAGATAAAATATATATACCAAAATAAGCTTCAGATTCAATATGTAAAAAATCGCTCATTTTTGTTAGACTTAAAGATAATCGTCAAAACGATAATAAGGATATTTCATTAATGGATAATATTGAAAAATACAAAGAAATCGCCTTGGAGGCCAGAAAAAAAGTGCTTGAAATGATATACAAAGCCCAAACATCACATATTGGCAGTAATTTTAGCTGTATTGATCTGTTAGCGGTTCTTTTCGAAAAATCAGACCTAGATAAAGATAAAATAATTTTAAGCAAGGGTTGGGCAGCGGCTTCGCTTTACTATTTCCTATATAAAAAAGGCAAAATTACCGAAGAAGAATTAGTTAGTTATTGCCAGCCCGGGAGCAAATTTATCGGATTGGCAGAGCCGATTATTCCTGAAATTCCTGCAGCCGGCGGTTCCATGGGTTTTGGCCTGCCTTTTGGCGTTGGGTTTGCACTTGCTAAAAAAATAAAAAAAGAGAAAGGAAACATATCTATTTTGATGTCAGACGGAGAAATGGATTGCGGCACGACTTGGGAATCGGCTTTAATTGCCAGCCATCATAAATTGGATAATTTATTTGTTGTGGTAGACATGAATGAGTTTCAAGCTATGGGCAAGATTAAGGAGATTTTAAATATTGAACCATTAAAAGACAAATGGAAAGCTTTTGGCTGGGAGGTGCGGGAAATTGACGGTCATAATTTTGAAGAAATAGAAAAATCACTAACCTTATCATCTTGTAAAGAAAAACCGACAGTAATTCTCGCTAAAACGATTAAAGGTAAAGGTATTAATTTTATGGAGGGAAATAATTTATATCATTATAAAGCGCCGTCTGATGAGGAATACCAGAGGGCGTTAAAAGAATTAAATGGCTGAGATTACCAAACAAAATATGTAAAAGTAAAATCTGTCGTCATACTTGAGTTATCAGAATGATTATGGTATCTTTATGATAAGATGTGGGTTGGAAAATTTAAATACAATATTAAAAAATGCGAGTTTTGCGATAGAGAATTTAAGTATCCCAAATTTAAACCAAAAACAAGATTTTGTTCTTTTAGATGTTTTATAAAATCAGGGATTTTGTCTAAAGACAAACAACGCGCAGAGAAAATAAGAGAAGCAATGCTTGGTAGGGTTTTGACTAAAGAATGGAGAACAAAAATTAGTAAATCAAAAACGGGTAAGAAGTATCCCAAATTGAGCGAAGCTAAAAAGGGAATAAAATTAAGCGAAGAGCATAAAAGAAAAATATCAGAGGCATTAAAAAAAGCCGTTAAAGAGGGAAGGCATAAAGCTCCTCATTATAAAAGAGATAAAAACCCAAATTGGAGGGGTGGTGTATCAGACGAAAATCATAAATTAAGAACCTCGATTAAATTTCAAAAATGGCGAGAGAAAATATATAAAAGAGATAATTATACTTGTCAAATTTGCGGAGATAATAAGGGTGGTAATTTGCGCCCACATCATATAAAACTATGGTATAGACATCCTATGCTTAAATTTAAAGTAAGCAATGGAATAACTTTATGTAATAAATGTCATCAAAAAATTCACAGAGGAAAAAATTATGGCGGAGATAATAAAATTACAAGATTCAAGAAGAATTTTTATAAACACATTAATACGATTGGCGGAAACTGATCCAGCTATATGTTTAATCGTTCCCGACGTCGGTTTTAATTATATTGAAGAGTTCAGTAAAAGATTTCCTGACAGATTTTTCAATTTCGGCGTTACTGAACAAAGCACAATGATAATTGCGGCAGGATTGGCTCTATCTGGCTTTAAGCCCTACGTATATAGTATGATAAATTTTGTTACCTTCCGGCCATATGAAGCGGTTCGGAATGCCGTTTGTTTGCATAATGCCAACGTGAAAATCATCGGAGTTAAGGGTAGTGAGAAATACAAATTTTTGGGTTTTTCGCATAATCTTATTACTGAAGATGAAGAAATAAAGATTATGGAACATTTGCCGAACTTTAAATCTTTTATTATTGAAAATCCAGCCGAGGTTAAAAACCTTATTTTGGAAACGTATAAATCAAATTCACCTTGTTATATACGAATCTAATATGTATAAAGTTCCCTTTGTTAATATCCCAAAACATTATCAAAATTTGAAAAGCGAAATTCTAAAAACAATAGATGATGTTTTATCGCGGGGCGATTTGATTTTGAGAAAAGATGTGGAAGATTTTGAAAAAAGCATTGCTAATTTTGTCGGTACTAAATATGCCGTAGGCTTAAATTCCGGTACTGACACGATGTTTTTAACCCTGAAGGCTTTAGGTATTGGTCCTGACGATGAAGTGATTACTGTTTCTCATACTTTCGTTGCTTCAATTGCGGTTATTGTTCAGGCGGGAGCTAAGCCCGTATTAATAGACGTGAAAGAAGATTTCACTATGGATGTTGATAAGCTGGAGCAGGCGATTACTGAAAAAACAAAAGCCATCATGCCCGTGCATCTGAACGGCCGGGTTTGCGACATGGATAGGATAATGGAAATTGCCAAAAAACATAATTTAGTGGTGATTGAAGATGCTGCCCAGGCCTTAGGAGCAAAATATGATGGTAAAATGGCGGGAAGTTTCGGTTTGGTAGGCTCTTTCAGTTTGTACCCTTTTAAGGTTTTGGGATGTTTTGGAGACGGTGGCATTTTAACAACCAACGACGAAAAACTGGCGGAGAAAATAAAATTACTGAGAGACCACGGCCAAAAAACAAAAACGGAAATCGTTTGTTTCGGTTTCAATTCACGATTGGATAATCTTCAGGCGGCGATTTTAAATCTTAAATTTAAATATCTGCCCAAATATATCCAAAAAAGAAGGGAGATAGCCGAAAATTACAACAAAGGCCTATCGGATGCTAAAGGAATAAAACTGCCGCCGGCTCCGGATGCCGACGAAAAACATTTTGATAATTTCCAAAACTACGTCTTAATTGCCGAAAAAAGAAACGACTTATTCAATTTCTTAAAAGAAAAAGGCGTGGAAACCCTGATTAAAGACCCGATTGCGAACCACCAGCAGCCGGGCCTGGGACTTTCCCATTTTAACCTGCCCATTTCAGAAATGCTGGCTGAAAAAGTGATTTCTTTGCCTTTGTATCCCGAGTTAACCTCGGAAGAAACAGATTACGTCATAAAATGCGTTAAAGAGTTTTATAAATGAAAAATATTTTCCAAAAATTTTTACTTGAAAAAAGATCGCTTACCAAACTGATAATTTTTTTAATTGCCGACGCGGTTTTAATTTCTTTTTCGGTCTTTTTGGCTTTTATCGTCAGGTTTGAAGGCCAAATACCTTTTAGGTATTTATTGAATATTGAAGGGATAATTCTGCTTTCTTTAATAATTACCCTCCCCGTTTTTTATTTTTCAAAACTTTATTATTTTAGTTGGAGCTATGTCAGCACCGAAGAATTAATTTCTCTGACAAGAGGAACTTTTTTAAGCTTTTTGTTTTTAGCCGCCTCATTTTTTATTTTAAAAGACCACCCGATTTTCAGCGGCTTTCCCCGTTCCACTCTTTTTATAACTTACTTTTTTGTATTTCTGCTTTGCGGGGGTCTTCGTTTTGCCAAAAGAATTCATTCACAGATTTTTCCTAAAGAAAGAAGCGGGGCCGAAAAAACTTTAATTGTCGGGGCCGGCGATGCCGGAGAACAAATTTTAAGAAACATTTTGAGTTCCAGGCCCAGCCAATATTTACCAATTGGTTTTGTTGATGACAGTCCGGCAAAACAGGGAATTTTAATCCATAACTTGAAGGTTTTGGGAAGGATTAAAGATATTCCCAGAATAACCAAGGAGGAAAGAATTGAAGGTTTGATTATTGCCATGGCCTCGGCGGGTTCCAAAACCATCAGAGAAGCGGTAGAACAGGGAAGAAAAGCCGGGCTCAGAAAAATAAAAATAATTCCTCCCATCGGAGAATTAATCAGCGGTGAAACAAAAATTGGAGTAGGCGTGCTGCGCGACGTAGAAATGGAAGATTTGCTGGGGCGAGAGCCGGTTTCTCTGGACCAAAAAGCAATTGAAAATTTCATTAAGAACAAGAAAGTCCTGATTACCGGCGGAGCCGGTTCTATCGGCTCGGAACTCTGCCGACAAATAGCCAAGTTCAACCCGGCTTCTTTATTGGTTTTAGACCAGGACGAAACCGGCATCTTTAATATTTCAGAAGAATTGAAAAACAAATTTCCCAAGCTAAAAATAGTGTCTTTAATAGCCGATATTCAGGATAAACCAAAAATAAAACAAATTTTTGAAAAATTTTCTCCTCAGATTATTTTTCACGCGGCCGCTTACAAGCACGTTCCTTTAATGGAAGAACACCCTGACGAAGCGATAAAAAATAACGTTTTCGGAGTAAAGACACTGGCTGAATTCTCTTTAAAATACGGCGTAGAAAAATTTATTTTCATTTCTACGGATAAGGCCGTAAACCCGAGTTCAGTCATGGGAGCGACAAAAAGAGTCGGAGAAATGATTTGCCAGGTTCTAAACCAGAAAAACGACACTAAGTTCATTTCGGTCAGGTTCGGCAATGTTTTGGACAGCCGGGGAAGCGTGATTCCGATTTTTCGCGAACAAATTAAAAAAAGGGGACCGGTAGAAATTACCCATCCGGAAATGAAAAGATTTTTTATGGTCACCAGCGAGGCCTGTCTTTTAGTGATGCAGGCCGGAGCCATGGGCAAAGGAGGAGAAGTATTTGTTTTAGACATGGGAAAACCGGTTAAAATCTTGGATTTAGCCAAAGAAATGATTCGGCTTTCCGGGTTGGAGCCGGATAAAGACGTCCCGATTGTTTATACGAAACCGCGGCCGGGAGAAAAACTGGTTGAAGAGATTTTGACAGCCGAAGAAGGAACCGTCGCCACTCAAAATCAAAAAATTTTTATGGCGAAACTTTCCCATATCAATCAGGAGAAACTTAATTCGGGCTTGAAAAAATTGGAAAAAGCCGGTTATAATGGAGATAAAGAAACCATAATTAAAACATTAAAAGAGCTTATTCCTTTGTATGTCAGGAAGAATTAATTTAGAAAAAATATATTTTACCATTGTTGAATGGGGGACTTACTTGGCAATGCTTACCCCTTTGATTTTTATCAGGTCTTATTTTTTTCCTTTTGTCGTTCCGAAAACTATTTTTTTCAGAATTATCGTTGATATTATTTTTATCGCTTATGTTTTACTGGTAATTTCCAACCCTAAATACCGGCCCCGATTTACGCCTCTTACTATTGCCATAGCTATATTCTTGGGAATACTTATTCTTACCTCAATCACCGGAATTAATTTTGAAAAGAGCTTTTGGAGCGTTTTTGAAAGAATGACCGGGCTGATTACTTTTTTTCATCTTTTTATTTTTTACATTATTTTAACCAGCGTCTTCCGTGAAAGAAAATATTGGGAAAGAATTTTAACCGCTTCAATTTTAGTATGTGTTTTTATTTCTTTTCTTGTTTTAACTTCGGGAGATCCGACGACGCGCGGCGGCGGAACGCTTGGCAACTCCTCATTTTTTTCGGCTTACAGCCTTTTTAATCTCTTTTTCGCGATAGTTTTACTGGTTGGAAAGTCCGGAATTTGGCGGATTTTTTACGGATTAGCCATGATTCTTTTTCTTATCTCCTTATTCTTCAATCCCGGAGGATTCACCAAGGGAGCGGTGACGGCTTTTGTAATCGGCGCTTTTGTTTTAATATTCGGCTCTTTAATATTTTATTTATTATCATCCGGGAAAAAGATGCTTAGAAACATTGCTTTTGCTTTGATAGTTTTGCTGATTTTGGGAGGCTTAGGGCTTTTCCAGCTTGATTTTACAAAAGAAAAAATAGCTGAAGTGTGGCAATCGAACAGCGTGCAGTCCAGATTGGTGGTTTGGAACATTGCTTGGCAGGGCTGGCAAGAGAAATTCTGGCTGGGCTGGGGACTGGAAAATTTCAATATCCCTTTTGCCAAATATTTTGATCCCGAACTGCCCGTTACCGGCGACCTTTGGTATGACAGAGTTCACAATGTTGTTTTGGACACGGGAGTCGCTTCGGGAATTGTCGGCTTAATAAGTTATTTGTCTATTTTGGGCGTGGCCATTTTCGGCTTGTTTAAGCTTCTGCCGAAGATTACCGATAAAAAGAACGTTTTTATTCCTTTAGGAATGACGGCCTTGATGGTGGTTTATTTTCTTCAGAATATCTGGGTTTTTGACATGATTTCCAGTTATGTCATGTTTTTCCTGAGTTTGGCATTTATTAATTTTTTAATTGCTCCCCAAAAAAAAGAAGAAGTGGCGACAAGAAGAATTCCTTTGCCATCGTTAATCGGCGCCTTATTGATAATTATTACTATTTTTACTTTGATTTTTACTAATATTCAGCCGGCTCGCGCCTCAAAATTTACCATTTACGGCATTTCCTTCCCCTTAGAGCAATCTCTGAACTATTTCCAAAAAGCTATAACAACTTCTCCAATAGCAAAATTTGAAGTTCCCGAACAAATTGTGACAAAATTTACCGATTTAGCCTTTGCAGGTAATCAAAATGAAGAACTTTTAGTAGAAGGATTAAAATTGGCGGAAGAACAAATGAAAAAGAGCGTGGCTGAAAGTTCCTTAGATTTCCGTTCGCGTTTATTTTTGGGCAAGTTTTATAATAATCTCTATCAATTTACCCAAGACCCGAAAACGCTTGATCTAGCCAATGAAATCCTTGGAGAAGCGAAAAATCTTAGCCCTAAAAACCAGCAGGTTTATTGGATGTTGGGGCAAACTAAACTTTTTGAGGGAAACAGGGAGGAAGCCATAGAATTATTTAGAAAAGCGGTAGATTTGGATCCGCGCTTTGCCCAATCCCGCTGGTACCTGCTTCTGGCTTATAAAATAGCCGGAAAATACGAATTAGCATTGGCGGAATTAAAAGAAATTGAAAGATTGGAATTTAATTGGATGACTGATGTTAATAATTTTAAACCGGTAGCCGATATTTATAAAGGATTAAACGATGTTGATGCCTTAATATCTCTTTACGAGAAGGGTACGGAAATTTATCCTAATGAAGTTCAATTCTGGGCCAATCTTGCCGACGCGTATGCTGCCAAGGGCGAAAGAGAAAAAGCCAAACAGGCCGCAGAAAAAGTCAGGGAATTAGATCCGGAATCCGCTTCCCAAATTGAAGAGTTTTTAAAAGAATTGGGCTATTAGTATTGACAAATTTACGTTTATTTGCTAATATCAATTTAGTGAGTGTCCCGCAAGGGACTTCGCTAAGTCGGCAGACCCCACTCGAGCGGGGTCTGTTTTTTTGTCATTTTTTTTGATATATTAAGATTGAGTCGGGAGGCAGCACTCACTAAAGACTTAGTTTGGAGTTAACTCTCCCGGCTCATTTAATATGGATTTTCAGAAGAACGTTTCGTTAAAAAATTACACGACTTTCAGGGTCGGCGGCCGAAGCCGGTATTTTTTTGCAGCCAAAACAAAAGACGGAATACTCAAGGCGCTAAAAAGGGTAAAAGATATGAAATTGCCTTTTTTTGTTTTAGGCGGCGGCAGCAATCTTTTGGTTTCAGATAAAGGATTTAAAGGTCTAACCATTAAAATACAGAATACGAAATACAAGATACAAGATACAAAAATCATTGCCGAAGCCGGAGTAAAGCTAGGACAATTAGTAAATGCGGCGGTTAAAAACGGCTTATCAGGACTGGAATGGCTAGTCGGGATTCCGGGAACTTTAGGCGGCGCTATTACCGGAAACGCCGGCGCTTTCGGAAAATCAATGAAAGAAATAGTGAAGCAAGTGGAAGTTTTGGATATAAAAGATTTTAAAATTAAAACTTATAATTTGAGAAAGTGTAAATTTTCTTACCGGGACAGCGTTTTCAAGCATAATAAAAATTTAATTATTCTTTCCACATCTCTTCAGTTAAAGAAGGGCAAGAAAAGCGAAATTAAAGAAAAAATAAAAGAATACTTGAATCGCAAAAAAGAAACCCAGCCCTTAAATT
>MHLY01000004.1:19155-22051 GCA_001821455.1 Candidatus Nealsonbacteria bacterium RBG_13_42_11 | reverse complement strand
GCAGGTTCGGTTTTTAAGAATCCCAATAATTTTTCAGCCGGAGAACTGATCGAGAAATGCGGCTTAAAAGGAAAAAAAATAGGCCAGGCGAAAATCTCGGAAAAACACGCTAATTTCATCGTAAATTTAGGCGGGGCCCGGTCGGAAGATATAAGAAAATTGATAAACTCGGCAAAAAAAGAGGTTAAAAAGAAATTTAAAATTAATCTGAAAGAAGAGATTGAGATTTTCAATTAAAATTTCTTTGAAATATGGTTAAAGCAAAAAAATATTTAGGCATCCATTTAATCGCCGAGTTTTGGGGGAGTGAAGTCATTGAAGACCGGAAAAAAATCAGGGAAATTTTAATTAAGGCGGTAAAAAAAGCGAATAACACTCCCTTGGAAATTCTGGTGCATAAATTCAGGCCCCAAGGCCTGACCGGAATTGTTTTATTGGCGGAATCGCATATCGCAATTCATACCTGGCCCGAATTTAAGTATGTAGCCGTAGATATTTATACCTGCGGGAACAAGGCGAATCCGATGAAGGCCTTAGGATATATCAAGGAGCAGTTTCGGCCCAAAAAATTTGAGATTAAAAAATTAAAAAGAGGAAAAGTTTAACCATGTCAGTTTTAAATAAAATTTTTGGCGACGCCAACGAACAATACGTAAAAAAACTCCAGCCGGTTGTCGATAAAATAAACTCATTGGAAAAAGATTTGGAGCGCCTTACGGTTGCGGAATTAAAAGAAAAAACCCGCCAACTTAAAGAACGGCTGGGAAAAGGAGAAACTTTGGATGAAGTGCTTCCCGAAGCTTTTGCTTCGGTTCGGGAAGCGGCCAAAAGAAACTTAAAGCAAAGGCATTTTGACGTTCAGCTAATCGGCGGAATTATTTTACACCAAGGAAAAATGGCTGAGATGAAGACCGGTGAAGGAAAGACGCTGGCAGCCACTTTGCCCTTATATTTAAACGCTTTGGAAGGAAAGGGCTGCCATCTGGTTACGGTGAATGATTATTTGGCAAGAAGGGATACGGTTTGGATGGGACAAATCTATAATGCTTTGGGATTGAGCGTTGGCTGCCTGAATCACGACCAATCTTTTTTATATGACCCCGATTTTAAAAAGCCCGATGAAGAAAAAGATAAAGCCAGAGACGAATTAGGCTCTTATCTGGTGGTGGAAGATTTTCTGCGGCCCGTTACAAGAAAAGAAGCGTACGCAACCGACATTACTTACGGCACGAATAACGAGTTCGGTTTTGATTACCTGAAAGACAATCTGGCTTATGACATGAATCAGCGAGTGCAAAGGGAATTCAATTTCGCCATAGTTGATGAAGTTGATTCCATCTTGATTGATGAGGCTCGGACTCCTTTGATTATTTCCGCTCCGGATATGGAAAGTTCAAAATGGTATCAGGAATTTGCCAGAATAATTCCCAAATTGGATTCTAAGACCGATTATGAGATTGATGAAAAAATGAAAGCCGCAACACTGACCGAATCGGGCATTAATAAAATAGAAAAAATATTGGGGATGCAGAATATCTATGAAGAAAAAGGAATAAAATATCTGCATCACTTAGAACAGGCCCTGAGAGCCGAAGCTCTTTTCAGAAAAGACAGGGATTATGTGGTAAAAGACGGCGAAATTATGATTGTTGACGAATTCACCGGAAGATTAATGCCGGGACGAAGATGGTCCGGCGGTCTGCACCAGGCAATTGAAGCAAAGGAAGGAGTAAGAGTCCAGCCGGAATCCCTGACCTTGGCCTCAATCACTTTCCAGAATTATTTCAGGATGTACAAAAAACTTTCCGGAATGACGGGCACCGCTTCAACGAGCGCTGAGGAGTTTGATAAAGTTTATGGCCGGGAAGTGGTGATTATTCCGACCAATAAACCCATGATCCGTCAGGATTTACCTGACAAGATTTTTAAGACCGAAACTGGTAAATTTTCGGCCCTGACTCAGGAAATCAAAAAAAGACACGACGCCGGGCAGCCGATTCTGGTCGGTACGACCTCAATTGAAAAAAATGAATATCTGGGAAAATTATTAGACCGAGAGGGGATACCTCACCAAATTTTAAACGCCAAGCACCATGAAAAAGAAGGTGAAATCATTGCCCAGGCGGGAAAATTAAACGCGGTTACTATTGCCACAAATATGGCCGGCCGAGGAGTTGATATAATCTTGGGCGGCAATCCCCAGAATCCTGAAGAAGCAAAAAAAGTTGTAGAGCTGGGCGGACTCCACGTTATCGGAACGGAAAGGCACGAGGCCCGAAGAATTGACAATCAGTTGCGGGGCCGATCGGGTAGGCAGGGCGACCCGGGCTCTTCTCAGTTTTTCGTTGCTTTGGAAGATGATTTGATGAGGATTTTCGGCGGGGACAGAATAAAATCAATGATGAATCTTCTGAAAATTCCCGAAGATGAAGCGATTGAGGCGAAATTAGTTTCCGGTACCATTGAATCCGCCCAGACGAAAATTGAAGGAATGAATTTTGATTTAAGAAAACACATTTTGGAATACGATGACGTGATGAACAAACACCGGGAAGTTATTTACAGAAAAAGAAGGGAAATTTTAGAAAAATCCCGGGATAATAAATTCAGAGAACAGATTCTGGAAATAATAGAAAAAACAGGATTAAAAAAGGAGGATTATGAAAAGAAAGAAAAAGAAATCGGCGCCGAAAGAATGCGGGAAGTGGGAAAAGTTGTCGCTTTAAGGGTTTTAGATATGCTTTGGTTGGAACATCTGGAAAATATGGAATACCTGAGAGATTCGGTTAGGTTGAGGGCTTACGGCCAAAGGGACCCCTTGGTTGAATACAAATCCGAAGGCCATAAAATGTTCCAGAATATGCTGAAACAGATGGAACTGGGAATTGCCAACACT
>MHLY01000004.1:17235-19140 GCA_001821455.1 Candidatus Nealsonbacteria bacterium RBG_13_42_11 | reverse complement strand
TTGCAGCAGGCGCCTTCCCAGCCCCAATCGACCCAAGTCATCACACCCAGCGCCCAGAACCCGAAACCTAAAAACAAAGTTGGCCGGAATGACCCCTGTCCCTGCGGTTCGAAAAAAAAGTATAAAAAATGCTGTTATCCCAAATACGGCTAAATTAAATGCTTTTTATTCCCATTGCTTTCATACTTTTTATAGCTTTTGTTCTTTTTCTGCCCCTGTTATTTGTTTTGGGTTATTTCCAAGTAATTACCTGGGGATTTGAGAAATTGGGAATTTCTCCGGAAATCACCCTGTTTTTATTCCTGGCGATTTTAATCGGTTCGGCGATTAATATTCCTTTAGGTAAAAAAAGAATAATATATGTTGAGGAATCCCGATTTTTCGGGTTTTGGAAAACGCCGAAATTGAAAGCGCAGGGCCTCGCTATTAATTTGGGGGGAGCGGTTATTCCTATTTTAATTTCTTTTTATTTTTTGTTTTTGGTCTGGAGAGAAGGATTTAATTTAAAACCGGTTTTAATTGCAACGATTCTGATGATTTTAGCTTCAAAGA
This sequence comes from Candidatus Nealsonbacteria bacterium RBG_13_42_11, assembly GCA_001821455.1. Classification (GTDB taxonomy): domain Bacteria; phylum Patescibacteriota; class Minisyncoccia; order Minisyncoccales; family RBG-13-42-11; genus RBG-13-42-11. The sequence continues at coordinate 18,588 of MHLY01000004.1, read as the reverse complement.
TTCTAGCCAAGGTAGTTCCGGCTCAGGGCGTTTCTTTGCCAGTTCTTGCTCCGCCGATTTTTGCCGCGATTTTTTCCCTGATTTTATCTCCTGGTTTTCCAGCTCCCTGTGCTTTTATAGCGGGAACTTTGGGCGTTCTTATCGGCGCTGATATCCTTAATTTGAAAAAAGTCCAAAGATACGGCGGATTTCTTTCCATTGGCGGAGCCGGCGTTTTTGACGGAATCTTCTTGGTCGGAATCGTGGCCGCTCTTTTAGCCGGATTTTAAGGTGTTTTGGATAAAAGCAGATGTTGAAAAAATAGGGGATTTGGAGTAATATAATTAATATGTCAAAAAGGAAGAATCACATTATTATTGCTTTTATTTTTCTCCTGGCTTTTTTTGCCGGAAGCTTGAGTTACCCTATTTATTTGAATCAAGGCATTGATTTTTTAAACGCTAAACTTTCCTGGAACCTGCCCCATTTTTGGGACGTTTCTTTTAAATTAGGCCTGGATTTACAGGGTGGAACCCATTTAATTTATCAGGCCGATTTGTCCAATGTTGAAAAGCAGGGTTACGATTCTTCCATGCAGGGCTTAAGAGATATCATTGAAAGAAGAGTAAATTTTTTTGGGGTGAGAGAGCCTTTGGTTCAGATTCAGGGGGAAAGACTGGTTGTTGAATTGGCAGGAATAAAAGATCCGGCTCAAGCCATTCAAATGATTGGTCAGACGCCCTATCTGGAATTCAAGGAACCGAAAGAAAATTACCAGACAATTGTAGCGGCAAATCAAAAAGTGGCCGAAACCAATATCGGACAACTTGAAGATCCATTTCAACCAACGTCCTTGACCGGAAAATATTTAAAAAAAGCCGAACTCGGCTTTGACCAAACAACTTATAAGTCGTTAATCCTGCTTGAATTCAACGACGAGGGAGCAAAAATTTTTGAAGAATTAACCGAAAAAAACGTAGGAAAACCCTTGGCAATGTATATTGACGGTGTTCCCATTTCCGCCCCCAATGTTCAGGAAAAAATTTCAGGAGGCAAAGCCCAAATTACGGGGGACTTTACCGTAGATGAGGCGAAGGCCCTGGCCAGAAACCTGAATGCCGGCGCTTTGCCGGTTCCCATAATCTTGATTTCTCAGCAGTCGGTCGGTCCGATTCTGGGCGCTATTTCCTTGCAGGAATCATTAAAAGCGGGCCTGATAGGATTTCTGGGCATAATTTTGTTTATGGTGGTTTTTTACAGGATTCCCGGCATTCTTGCTTCTTTATCTTTATTAATTTACATTGTCGTGCTTTTATCTTTGTTCAAACTGATTCCCGTTACTCTCACTCTGGCCGGTATCGGCGGTTTTCTTTT
>MHLY01000004.1:0-17211 GCA_001821455.1 Candidatus Nealsonbacteria bacterium RBG_13_42_11 | reverse complement strand
CAATGTTTTAATTTTTTCCAGATTCAGGGAAGAACTGAAAACGGGGAAAGGTTATTTAGCTTCGCTTGAAGAAGGGAACCGCAGAGCCTGGCCGGCAATCAGGGACGGAAACTTCACCACCATTTTAGTCGGATTGATTTTATTCGGCTTTGGCACAAGTTTCGTCAAAGGATTTGCTTTCACGCTGGTTATCGGTAATCTTGTCGGTATGTTTACGGCAATTTTTATTACTAATAATTTTCTCAGATGTTTTATAGATACAAAACTGGAGAAATTTAAATGGTTATGGTAAAAACATTTTTAACAGCCGAATCGGTTGCGCCCGGCCACCCTGACAAAATTTCAGACCAGATTGCCGACGCGGTTTTGGATAAAATCTTAAAAGATGACAAATATGCTCGAGTGGCTTGCGAAGTTTTTACCAGCAAGGGTTATGTTGTGGTGGGCGGGGAAATAACCACCAAGACCTGGGTTGATGTTAATAATTTAGTCCGAGAAGTTATCAGAGACGTCGGCTACACAAAAACAAGTTATGGTTTTAATTACGAAACTCTGGCGGTTTTGAACACCATTTCCGGCCAATCAGCCGATATTGCCAAAGGCGTAAGAAAAACCGGAACGAAATTGCAGGGAGCAGGCGACCAGGGAATTTCCATAGGATATGCCTGCAATGAAACCAAGGAATTAATGCCTTTGCCGGCTATTTTGGCCCATAAATTAGCAAAGAGATTGGCCGAGGCGAGAGAAAAAAGAATTTTAAATTATTTAAGGCCGGACGGAAAATCTCAGGTAACGGTTGAATATTTGGGAAATAAGCCCCAAAGATTAGACAGTGTCGTTATCGGTGCCCAGCACGATCCCGACGTTTCCTTAAAAAAAATCAGAAAGGATATTATTGAAAAGGTAATTAAGCCCGTCTGCAGGAAATATTTGGATAAAAAAACCAAATTTTACGTTAATAATACTGGTCGCTTCGTTATCGGCGGACCGGTTTCCGATACCGGCATGACGGGCCGGAAGAATGTTGTTGATGCTTATGGTCCTCAGATTCCCATTGGCGGCGGAAGTTTTTCCGGAAAAGATCCGACAAAAGTTGACAGGTCCGGCGCCTACATGGCGCGTTATGTTGCCAAAAATATTGTGGCCTCAGGATTAGCCGAAAAATGCACGGTTGAAATATCCTATGTGATTGGTGGGACCAAGCCTCTTTCAGTGAAAATTAATACTTTCGGCACCGCTAAAATTCCGGAAGAAAAATTAGAAAAAATCATTCCTCAGGTTTTTGATTTGTCTCCCGGCGGATTAATCAGAGAGTTGAACCTTTTAAGGCCGATTTATCAGAAAACCGCCTGTTTCGGCCATTTTGGCAGAAATGACCCTGACTTCACTTGGGAAAAAACCGATAAAACAAAAAAAATACTGAAATTTTTATGAAAATTTCCTTTTTAAAGTATAAAAATATTTATTATGTCTTCTCAGGAATACTGCTTATTGCCAGCCTAGCTTCTATTTTGTTCTTCGGCTTAAGATTCGGTATAGATTTTCTGGGCGGGAGCATTCTGGAGGTTGATTTCGAAGTGCGGCCGGAAAACCAAATAATCCAGGAAAAAATACAAGACCTGAATTTGGGGGAAACAATAATCCAGCCGACCGGCGAGAAAGGAGTAATTTTAAGATTTCGTGAAATTGACGAAACCGCCCATCAGCAAGTCATTGCTAAATTAAATGAAATTTCAGCGACAACTGAAAAACGTTTTGAGAGCATCGGTCCCACAATCGGCAAGGAACTCCGTCAAAAAACGATAATTCTGATAGTCGTTTCTCTGATGGCGTTGCTCATTTATATCGCCATTGCTTTCCGAAAAGTTTCCCGACCCGTTTCCAGCTGGCAATACGGGATAGTTTCGATTTTCACCCTGTTTTTTGACATTTTAATCCCCGTGGGACTTTTCGCCTTTTTGGGTAAATTTTATAATACCCAATTTAATATTCCCATCATAACCGCCTTGCTTACCATTCTGGGATACACGATTAACGATAAAGTTATTATTTTTGACAGGATCAGGGAAAATCTTTTAAGAAGCCGCAAGGAAAATTTTGAGGATTTGGTTAATGAAAGTTTGAACCAAACCCTTTCCCGGTCGCTCAGTACGGGAACCTGCACGCTTTTAGTTCTAATTGCGATATTTTTCCTTGGAGGAGAAACCTTGAAATACTTCGCTTTAACCTTAATCGTGGGAATTGTCAGCGGTACTTATTCCTCAATTTTCCTGGCCGCCCCCTTGCTGGTTACCTGGCTGAAATTGAGGAAAAAAGGCTGGGTTTGACAAGCATATTAAAATATGGTTAAATAGTTAAATTAGAGCCATATGAAATCTAAATTTGATTATTCAAAAATTTGTTCCAATTTCCTTAAAGTTTTGCCCCAAAAGCAAAGGGAAATAATCTCCCGCCGGTTTGCCTTAGGGATAAAAAAAGCCGGTAAAGAAAAAATTAAAGGCGAAACCTTGGAATCAATAGGTGAAAGTTTTGGGGTAACCAGAGAAAGAGTCCGTCAGATTGAAGAAGACGGATTTTTTAAATTAAAGCCGGAAATTAAAAAATATCAGGAAGTTTTTAATTATTTATATCAATATCTCAAAAAGCAGGGCGGTCTTAAAAAAGAAGACGCGCTTTTGGCTGATTTGGCCGGTTCCAACTCTAAAAGCCAGATTTTATTCCTTTTGACCCTGGGAGAACAGTTCCAAAGAATCGCCGAATCAAAAAATTTCCATTCTTTCTGGACTACAGAGAACACTTCTTTATCTCAGGCGGAAAAAACAATCAGCCAACTTTCGGAAAAGTTAGAAAAAAAAGGAAAACCGCTTAATTTAAAAGAAGTAAAACAAGCAGGCGGTTCTAACCAGAACGTTATTTCTTTTTTGGAAATTTCAAAAACGATCCAGAAAAATTCCGAGGGGCTTTGGGGATTATCAAACTGGCCGGAAATCAATCCCCGAGGAGTAAAAGACAAGGCCTACCTGGTTTTCAAAAAAGAAAATAAACCTCTTCATTTTACCGCCGTGGCCGAATTAATTGGACCCGCTCTTCCTCAAACCGTTCATAATGAACTCATAAAAGACCCAAGATTTATTCTGGTGGGCCGGGGCACTTATGCTCTAGAGGAATGGGGCTACGAAAAAGGAGTGGTCAAGGATGTCATTGCGAAAATTTTAAAAGAGGCGAGAAAACCCTTAAACAAGGAAGAAATTTTAGAAAAAACCTTAGAACAAAGATTCGTCAAAGAAAATACGGTTTTATTGAATTTAAGCAATAAGAAATATTTTTTAAAGAATTCCCAAGGCGACTACACAATAAGAGAAGCATAAACTTATGCCGGAACCATCTTTCTCCTTATTTTTTGATGCTGCCTGGCAAATTTTCAAAAACTGGTGGTGGATTTTGCCGCCTTTTATTTTATGGAAACCCTTTATGTCTCTTTGGATTTGGTGGCGTTTCGAAAGCTGGATAGAAAAACAAAGGTGGATTGTGCTTGAGATAAAGTTGCCGAAAGAAATTTTGAAACCGATTAGGGCCATGGAAACGGTGATGAACAGCATTCACGGCGTCATCTATCATCCGCCCGATTGGTGGGAAAAATGGGTTGATGGTCAAATTCAGCTTTCCATTGCTTTTGAAATAACTTCCATTGACGGCGAACCTCATTTTTATATCAGAACTCCGGTTTCGTATCGGGCCGCAGTAGAATCAAGTTTTTACTCTCAGTATCCCGAGGTTGAAATTGAAGAAGTTGATGATTATACCAAGTACGTTCCTCAGAATATTCCCAACAAAGATTGGGATTTGTGGGGCTCAGATTATAAAACAGCGAAAGACGACCACTATCCGATTAAAACCTATCTTCAATTTGAAACCGAACATGAGCCTTTGGAGGAAAAAAGAGTTGATCCGGTCGCTTCGCTTTTGGAAGCCATGGCAAAGATAAAACAGGGAGAGCAGCTCTGGATTCAGATTATTGCCACTCCTTTGGCTAAAGATAAAGGAACGGCTGACTTGGGCGATGCTACCACCATACCCTGGCTTAAAGAAGGAGAAGCGCTTAGGGATAAATTGGCTAGGCGCATAGAAAAGCCAAAAGAAAAACCAATAATTCAGGAAGCCGCCGAAATTTTAATTACCGGCAAAGTAGGAGAAGAAGAAAAACAGCAAGAAATTATTCCGCCCGAAATGAAGCTTACCCCGGGCGAAAGGGAAGTTATTACCCAGGTGGAGGCAAAGATGACAAAACCCATTTTTGAAACAATCATCAGATTTATTTATATGGGGCAAAGAAATGTTTGGTTTAAACCTAATTTCAGATTGGCTTTTTCCTTTTTTACCTCTTACACTACGGCAAATCTTAATATGCTGCTTCCGATAAGCAAGACCCTGACAAAAATTCACAAAAAATTGTTTTTGCCCATAAACTATCTCCGGCCCAGAAGGCATTATATGAGATGTAGGAAACTATTCAGAAATTATACTCACCGAGTCAACCATTCTTTTCCAAGATCGGGTGAAGTTTGCATGCTAAATACGGAAGAAATAGCATCGCTTTTTCACTTTCCCGGCAAAGCCGTTGCTCCGGCTCCCGGTATTTCCCGCATTGAAGCTAAAAAAGGCGGAGTGCCGCCAGAATTGCCTGTTGAATAATTTTTCATAATTAGGAGGGCCATGAATAACGACATTAATTTTTTTGCCGAAACCACTTTCCGAAATCAAAGAAAGAAATTCGGAATCAAAATCGACGACAGGCGCCGGCACCTTTATGTTATCGGAAAGACCGGCATGGGGAAAACCGTCATGTTGAAGAATATGGCTATTCAGGATATTCAAGATGGCCGGGGCATTGGTTTTGTTGACCCGCATGGCGAAGCAGCCGAAGAATTGCTGGATTTCATTCCTTCCAGCCGGGTGAATGATGTGGTTTATCTTAATCCGGCCGACCTGGAGCATCCCATTGCTTTTAATATTATGGAAAGCGTCAATTTAGAGCACCGGCATCTGGTGGCTTCAGGATTGATGGGCGTTTTTAAAAAAATCTGGCCTGACGTCTGGTCAGCCCGCATGGAATATATTTTAAATAACTCAATTTTAGCGCTTTTGGAATATCCCAATTCCACGCTTTTGGGAGTAAACCGAATGCTGGCTGATCCCGAATACCGGAAAAAAGTCGTGGATAGAGTTACGGATCCGGTTGTAAAATCTTTTTGGGTTCAGGAGTACGCTAGATATACCCAAAGATATGAAGTGGAGGCAACGGCCGCAATTCAGAATAAAGTCGGCCAGTTTGTTTCCAATCCTTTAATCAGAAATATTATCGGCCAGGTGAAATCCAGCATTAATATGCGGGAAATAATGGATAGCAAAAAGATTTTGATTTTAAATCTTTCCAAGGGCAGAATCGGAGAAGATAATTCCCGGCTTCTGGGAGCCCTTTTAATCACTAAAATCCAGTTAGCCGCGATGTCCCGGGTGGATATTCCAGAAGAACAGCGGCAAGATTTTTTCCTTTACGTTGACGAGTTTCAGAACTTTGCCACAGAGTCCTTTACCAATATTTTATCCGAAGCGAGAAAATACCGGTTAGCTTTGATACTGGGGCATCAATATATCACCCAGATGGAAGAAACCGTCCGAGACGCGGTTTTCGGCAACGTGGGAACCATTGTCACTTTCAGGATAGGAGCCGAGGACGCCGAATTCCTGGAAAGAGAGTTCCAGCCCGAATTCACCGCCCAGGACCTTGTTAATTTGGGGAAATACAATATTTATCTGAAATTAATGATAAACGGAATTACCGGCTCCGCTTTTTCAGCTGAAACTCTACCGCCTTTCCCAAGAATGGAAGAATCAAGCCGGGAAAAAATCATCAAGGTTTCCCGCGAAAGATACGGTACGCCAAACAAAATCGTGGAAGAAAAAATTGCCAAATGGACCGGCATTTTGACAATGCCTGACGTTCCGAGAAATCAAAGCGGTGGTAACCAGCCGGTTTTATACGACGCCCGCTGTTCTCTTTGCGGCCGGGATACAAAAGTTATTTTTCCGCCCGACGCCTCAAGGCCCGTTTATTGCAAACCCTGCTTGAAGAAAGTGAAAGACTCTCAATCTCAAAAGCCAAAACAGGAAATTCAGGAAACAACCCCAAAAATTTCTTTTAAAGAAGCGGTTAACCAGTCACCGGTTGCTTTTTCCAGCAAAAAACCTGCTGATGACAAAAGGCCCAAAAGAAAAGAGGTTAATTTGGAAGAACTGAAAAAGACTCTGGAGGAATCTTTAAAAGAAGTGAAAAAGGAAAAAGAAGATGAAAACTCTCAAGAACTTTAATTTTAAAAACAAAAAAGTATTAGTCAGATGCGATTTCAACGTTCCCCTTTCAGAAAAGGGGAACGTTTTAGATGACTTCAGGATAAAAAGCACCCTGCCCACAATTGAATATTTAATAAAAGAAGAGGCAAAAATAATTTTAATGAGCCACTTGGGAAGGCCGGAAGGAAAAGCGGTAGTAGGATTAAAATTAACGCCAATCCAGAAATTATTGGAAAAATATCTTAATTTACCGGTAAAAAAATCGGAAGATTGCATTGGCAAGGAAACCGAAGAATTAATTAATAAAATGAAGGCAAAGGAAGTGTTGCTTTTGGAGAATTTAAGATTTCATAAAGAAGAGGAAGAAAATGATGATAGTTTTGCCAGAGAGCTGGCAAAACTGGGGGATATTTACATTAATGACGCCTTTGGCGCTTCGCACCGGTCTCATGCTTCAATTGTCGGTATTCCCAAATATCTGCCTTCGGCTGCAGGATTGTTGCTGGAAAAAGAAATCAGGGTTTTAACCGATTTGATGAAAAATTCCAAAAAACCTTTATTAGCCATCATCGGCGGGGCGAAAGTGGAGACAAAAGCAGAACTAATCAATAAAATTTCAGAAAGCGCCGATTTCGTGCTTATCGGCGGTTTGATTAAAAAAGAAATAGAAGAAAAGAAAATTTCCCTGAATTATCCTCAAAAAATCGTGGTTCCTTTTGATGAAGTTGACGAGAGAGATATCGGGGAAAAAACCATAAAACTTTTCAAAGAAAAAATATTATCGGCAAAAACCATTTTCTTTAACGGCGTTCTGGGGCAGATTGAAAAAGAAGAATTCACCAAAGGGACTGAGGAAATTTTAAGAGCCATTATCCAGAGCGGCGCTTTTTCGGTGGTGGGAGGAGGGGAGATGGTGGAGTTCGTCAATAAACTGGGTTTAATTGAAAAATTTAATCACGTTTCAACCGGCGGCGGAGCCATGATTGCTTTTTTATCGGGAGAGAAGTTGCCGGGAATTGAGGCGTTAAAATAATGGAAATTAAAAACCTGAAAAAGGCGGCGGAAAGAATAACGGCCGCAATCGGAAACAAAGAAAGGATAATTCTTTATGGCGATGCCGATTTGGACGGCATCAGTTCGGTTATTGTCATGGAAGAAACCATTAAAACCTTAGGCGGCAAGGTTGAAGTTTGTTATTTTCCCGATAGGGAAGTTGAAGGTTACGGCATTAACGAAACTGCCTTAAAGTTCCTGAAAAAATACAGCCCGGCCTTGTTAATTACCGTGGATTGCGGCATCGGCAATTTTAAAGAAATAAAACTGGCTAAAAAATTGGGATTTGAGATAATAATTCTTGACCACCACGAGCCCCTGGACAAGTTGCCGGTGGCTGATATTATCGTTGACCCGAAACAAAAAGGCGACAGGTACCCTTTCAAAAGATTAGCGGCGGCGGGCGTTGTTTTTAAAGTTTCAGAATTGCTTTTAGAAAACAGCCGTAAAGAAATAACCCAGAGCTTAAAAAAATCATTCCTGGAATTGGTGGCCTTGGCAACCATTGCCGACATGATGCCCCGTCAGTCGGAAAACAGGGTTTTCATTGAAGAAGGAATGCAGTCAATAAAAAATTCTTTTCGGCCCGGAATTAAAGCTTTTTTTGAAATTAATTCCCTTAAGAAATGTCCTGACTTTGACCAGAAAATTTCAAAAATCATATCAATTTTAAACGTCCGGGACGTAAAAAATAGATTACCGGCAGGTTTCAGATTACTAACTTCTCCTTCTCCGGAAGAAGCCAAGAAAATAATTAAAATCCTTTTGTTAAAAAATAAAACCAGAAAAGAAGAAACGGAAAAAATTATTGAAGAAATCGAAAAAAGAATAGAAAATAAAAAAGATCCTTTAATTTTTGAGGGAGATAGAAATTTTAATTCAGCCCTGCTGAGCTCTGTTGCCTCTATCATTTCCCGCACTTACTCTAAGCCAACTTTTCTTTATAAAAAAATGGCTGAAGAAACTCAGGGAACGGTGCGGGCGCCCAATGATCTTAATAGCGTGGATTTGATGAAAAAATGCTCAAAATATCTTTTAACTTACGGCGGTCATCCGCAGGCATCGGGGTTCAGGGTAAAAAACAAGAATTTGGAAAAATTCAGAATTTGTTTAATAAATAATTTAAAAAGAATGAAAAAATGAAAAAAATAACTATTTTTACAGACGGCGGTTCCAGGGGCAATCCGGGCCCGGCGGCGATCGGAGTTGTTTTTTGCAATGAAAAAGGCCAGGGCTTCAAAAATTATTCGGAGTTTTTGGGCGATAATCTGACCAACAACGAAGCTGAATACCAGGCCGTAATTTTCGCTTTGAAAAAATTCAAAGCCCTTTTCGGAAATAAGATTGCCAAAACCTCGGAAGTGGAAGTGAAATCGGATTCCGAACTCCTGACAAAACAACTGAAAGGGGAGTATAAAATTTTAGAGCCGAAAATCCAAGCCTTATTTTTAGCCGTCTGGAACTTGAAAATTGATTTCAAAAGAATAAAATTTACTCTCATTCCCAGGGAAAAAAATAAAGCGGCCGATGAGCTGGCCAACGAGGCGCTGGACCATAAAGCTCAAATCCAGAAACTTCTTTAGTCAAACAAAAAAGTCCCAAAAATATCGGGGCTTTTTTATATCCTAGCAAGTCCGTAAGCCGAATTTTGTTTTAAAATGATCATCTGTCTAGGCGAGTTACTTTTCACAAGCGTCCTATGATAAAACACAGAACTCTTGGTTTACTCTTGCACCCGATAAGGATTTAGCCGTTTCACCCCAGAAATTACTTTCTGGACTCGTCCCGCATTTTGCGGGACTTCCTTGCGCTTTCGCGCTCGGTCGTCTCTGGTCGCACCTCGCGCCTTACGGCGGACAGCTGTTAGCTGCTATCTTTTTTGATCCCGCTAAAAGCGGGAAAAGAGTGTTCGGACTTTCCTCTAAGCACACAAATAATTTATATGCTCAGCGATCATTCAACTTGCTAGGACGAGTATATTTTAGCAAAATTTATTCTCATTTGTCAAGTCAGGCCAGATTTGTAAATGAGGTAAAATTATATTAAAATAGATGATTAAATGTTGCAAAAAATTTTTCATTCTCAAACAAGAACAATTACAACCGCCGCTTTGATTTTGTCGGTAGCTTCTCTAATCAGCCGGCTTTTGGGATTGATCCGGGACAGGTTGCTGGCCAGCACTTTCGGAGCCGGTTCCGACCTCGACGTTTATTTCGCCGCTTTCCGTATCCCTGATTTTATTTATAATATCTTGATTGCCGGCGGCATTGTTGTCGCTTTTTTGCCCTTATTCTCAGAATATTTTTTAAAAGACAAAAAAGAGGCCTGGGATTTTGTGAATAATGCCTTAAACGTATTTCTGTTTTTTCTGGTTTTAGTTTCCCTGGGTATCAGTATTTTTGCCCCGTTTCTGGTAAAAATAATTACCCCCGGATTTGATCCTCAGCAGATTTCTCTTTGCGTTCTTCTGACAAGAATTCTTTTTTTGAGCCCGATTCTTCTCGGTTTATCCTCAATTTTCTCGGGCGTTTTGCAGTACTTTAACAGGTTTCTGATTTATAGTTTGGCTCCGATTTCGTACAATGTCGGTATAATTTTAGGGATTGTTTTTTTGGCGCCGTCTTCAGGGATTTTGGGGGTGACTCTGGGAGTAATCACGGGAGCTTTCCTTCATTTTTTCATCCAGTTTATTTCATCTTTTTCGGTCGGTTTTTCCTACAAACCCCTTTTCAAAATACTGGATCCTAAAATCAAAAAAGTATTTTCTTTAATGATTCCGAGAACCTTGGGCGTGGCCGCTCCCCAGATAAATCTGATGGTGGTAACCGCCATCGCTTCAATTCTTCCTGCAGGAGCCCTTTCCATTTTTACCCTGGCCAATAATCTCCAGCAGTTCCCCATGGGGTTAATCGGTATTCCTTTTGCCATAGCCGCTTTTCCGGCGTTATCCAAAGCCTGGGCGGCGCAAAAAAAAGATGAGTTTCTTGAGAAATTTTTATCAGCTTTCCGCAAAATTCTTTACCTGGTTATTCCTTTGAGCATTCTGATTTTCGTTTTCAGAAACCAGATAATATTAATTTATAAAACCGGAAGATACGGCGAGGAAGCGGCGTCTCTGACAGCGGTTTCTTTGGGATTGTTTGCTTTGGGCATTTTCGCCACCACTCTGATTCCCCTGATTTTGCGGGCCTTTTTCGCTCTTAAGGATACCAAGACGCCCACAATAATTTCAATAGGCGGCATGATTTTGAACGTTTTTTTGTGTTTCGGGCTGACTCATATTTTGAGTTTTCCGAACGTTTTTCAGAATTTTGTGGAAAGAATTTTCGGGCTTCAGGGGATAAATGATATTTCCGTGGTCGGTTTGGCTCTGGCTTTTTCAATAGACAGTATTTTACAATTTATTTTTTTGCTAATCTTCCTGTTTTATAAATTAAACGCTAAAAACAATAACTCCCGCATTGAAACCGTAAATTAAAATGGAAAACTTAAGAAATTTCTGCATTATCTCTCACGTCAATCACGGAAAATCCACTTTATCTGACAGATTCCTGGAAATAACCCAGACCATTCCCAAAGAAAAAATGCGGGAGCAGTTTTTGAATTTGATGGATTTGGAAAGAGAAAAGGGGATTACCATAAAAATGCAGCCGGTAAGAATGGAATATGCTCTGGGGCCCAATACCTATCACCTGAACCTGATAGACACCCCCGGCCACGTTGATTTTTCCTACGAAGTTTCCAAATCCCTGGCTGCCGTGGAAGGAGCCATTTTATTGGTTGATGCGACCAAGGGGATCCAGGCCCAGACCTTGGCCAATTTGGAATTGGCAAAAAAGCAGAATTTGGTTATTATTCCGGCCATTAATAAAATTGATATGCCTCAGGCAAGAACAGAGGAAACAAAAAAAGATTTAAGCCATTTGCTAAACATATCACCTGAGGAAATTTTTCTGATTTCGGCAAAACTGGGGACAAACGTAAAAGAACTGCTGGAAACAGTGATTGAAAAAGTTCCTCCGCCAAAAGGCGATAAGGAAAAACCTTTAAGAGCCCTGATTTTCAGTTCAAAATACGATGCTTTCAAAGGCATTATTGCTTATGTCAGAGTGGTGGAGGGAAAAATAAAAGCCCAGGATAAAATTTATTTAATCCAGTCGGCGACCCGCGGCGAGGCAAAAGAAGTGGGATTTTTTAAGCCGGAATTCAAACCGACTCCGGAAGTGATTGCCGGCGAAATCGGCTATATTGCCACCGGCATCAAGGAGCCGGAAAAAATAAGGGTAGGCGATACCATTTCTCTTTTAAATTCGGAAGTTGAACCATTGCCGGGATATGAAGAACCCAAACCCATGGTTTTTCTCAGTATTTATCCTGAAAACGCCGACAATTTGGATTTATTAAAAGATTCGTTGGAAAAACTGCAACTGCTTGATACGGCTCTGATTTTCAAGCCCGAATTAAAAGAAGGTTTGGGACGGGGTTTTCAATGCGGGTTTCTGGGTCTGCTTCACGCTGAAATTATTTCAGAAAGATTAAGAAGGGAATTCGGTTTGGAACTGGTTTTATCCACGCCCTCCGTAATTTACAAGGTAATTAAAAACGACAATAAAGAAATTATGGTTTATACCGCTTCCAATTGGCCCAATTCCAGCGAAATAAAAGAAGCCAAAGAACTCTGGGCAAAACTCCAGATTTTAACCCCCATAGATTATTTGGGCGGGATTTCCCAACTTTTGGAAACTATTGAATCAAAAAACATCAAAACCGACTATTTGGCTTCGGGCAAGACGGAATTGATTTACGAAGTTCCGTTAAGAGAAATTATTAATAAAAATTTTTACGACAAACTAAAAAGCGTATCCCGAGGTTTTGCCTCGATGAATTACGAGATTTTGGACTGGAGAGAAGGGAGCTTTGTTAAACTGGATATTTTGCTTCTGGCTAAAAAAGAAGAAGCGCTTTCCAAGATTGTTTCTGAAAAAGAAGCCTACTCGGAAGGAAAAAAGGCGGTTGAAAAACTGAAAGAAAATCTGCCGCCCCAGTTGTTCGCCGTTCCCATCCAGGCGGCCATTAACGGGAAAATCATTGCCCGGGCCACGATCAAAGCCATGAGGCGGGACGTTATCGCCCCTCTTTACGGCGGAGATTACACCAGGAAAAGAAAACTCCTGGAAATACAGAAAAAAGGCAAGAAAGAATTAAAAGAAAGAGGCCGGATTCAGATTCCTTCCAAGGTGTTCATTGAGATGTTTCGGGGTTAATTAAGTGGTTGAAAATAAGATAAAATTCGTCTAATATCTAAAACAGAGGAGCGATCAAAAAACCGATCGTGCTCAAAGCCACCAGAGAAACTAAAATAACCCAGATTATTCTAAAAACCTTTTTTGATTTCATATTCATTCAATAAAATGATAGCAAAGAACAGAAAAATAAGAAAGAGGAGCAGTTCCCAGAACGTCTTTTTCTCGGTTTTTCTTGCAGTTATATTCATCGGATTAGTCGGTTTTTTGGTGGTTTCTGACATAAAAATAAACCAAAAAAGGGGAGAATTATTGAAACGAATTGATGAATTGAAAAAACAGGCCCAGCTTCTGGAGGCGGAAAATACCAATCTCCAGGCGGGGATTATTGAGACCGAGAGCGAAATCTATCAGGAAGGGAAATTAAGGGAACAGGGTTATATAAAAGAAGGGGAAAAAGCCGTAGTTGTTTTGCCGCCGGAAAATCAGGCCGAAGTACAGACTACAACCGAAAAGAATTTCTTTGAAAAGATTTTGGAGAAAATAGGATTCTAATCCGCGGGTGCGAGAGTAGCACAATGGCAGTGCATTTGCTTCCCAAGCAAGATACGGGGGTTCGATTCCCCTCTCTCGCTTAGGCTTGACATTTTTAGAAAATAATATAATCTGAAAATAGTAAAAATTGCGGAAAGGAGACTGCAATGGAAGAGGCATTAGCGACAGTTTATCCGGAGGTGCCGTCCCACGAACTTAAAAATCTGCAGGACATTATTGGTTATTTTGTGAAGAACGCCAAGACGATTGAAGAGGCCACGAGGAAGGCGAGAGACTACGTGATAGACAGAGTATTTTTCTCTGGTTGGGGTAAAGTTAATCCTACCCCTGCATTTGACGAAGCCGTCAAGAAAAAATTTAACGAACTCCACTAATATACAGAAAAGAGCCCCAGTTCAATCTCGGGCTCTTATTTTTTCCTTGAAAATTACCCGTTTTTATGATAAAATAATAATATGCCGTATTCTTATACTGGGATAATTTATATTTTTTCTGCGATAGTTTTCGGATTTGGTTCTTATAAATTCTATAAAGTTTGGCAGAAACAAAGAAATTTTGTTTCCAAAATTTTCGCCTATTTATTCGGTTCCATCGCCATCGCATTTTTGATAGACGGGTTCTTTGGGGGAATGTTTTTTTTAGAAAGTCCTGAAATAATGAACTGGATTATGATTTTAGGATTTTTAACATTTGGAATCTCTCTTAGTATTCTGGGTTACCTCGCGGTTTATTTGAAATTTCCTAAGATTTCTCCCAAAATTGGTTTTTTTACAATGCTTTTTTACTCAATAGGCATAGGAATTCTTAATATTTTCTATCCAACCCATGTTTTTCTTGAGCCAACAAAATTTATAAACTGGGAATTTCATCCCTTAGTGGGAATATTAAGATCGCTTAGTTTTGTCATTCCTTCTATCTTCCTAACTATTGCTTTTTTCCATCAGGCCAGAATTACCGTAGATAGAAGAATAAAAACGAGAGCAATTGGATTTGGTATGGCTTTTCTTCTGGTTATAATTACCTCCGGTTCAGATATGATTTCCGCTGGTTTTATTAAACCCGATCCAATGATTGCGGATGTAGGATTAGCCGTTGCTTCACTTATTCTTTTGTTAGTATTTATTTTAGTGCCGACCATCGGCGAAGTGCCATATAAAGAAAAATATGAAATATCCGATAACGATTAAAAGGGGACCCTTATCTTTAATTAAAAACATCATCATTGTTGAGGTTTTTGTCGCTGCTCTGCTGGTTTTTTCCGCTTATTTGCTTAACGTTGAAAATGTTTTACGTCATACTTTAGCTAAATTTATTCGTTATGATTTTTCTTTAGTCCTGGCTGCTTCCCTGTTTCAATTGTTAATCACCATTATTATCTTTTTGAGATGGCATAACGAAAATTACGAGATCCGCGAAAAGGAAATAATAACAAAAAAAGGAATTTTCTCGGTCAGCCAGAAATCGTTTCCCCTTAAAGATATAAAAGAAGTGGCTTACCGACAGAACCTTTTGGAAAAGTTGACCAACTGCGGCACAATCGTTATTCAGAATTTGCAGTCAAAATCCGTTCTTTTCCTCCGCAACATAGAAAATGCCGACCTGATTACTGACACATTAAAAAGTTTAATTGATAAAATCAATCTTACCGAGGCTGAAAAAGAAAAAAAACTGTCGGCTTTGGAACTTATTTTTGCCGGTGAAACCCAGAATCTTGAATTCAAAGAAAGTTTCAGGTGGGATGACAAAAGAAGAACCATCAATAAAGACCTGGAGAAAACGGTGATGAAGGCCATTGCCAGTTTCCTGAACCTGGACGGCGGCAAAGTCATTATAGGCGTCAGCGATAATAAATCCGTCAATGGCCTGGAAGCGGATTATGGAAGCTTGCCGAGAACCGACCGGGACGGATTTGAAAACCATTTTAACCATATCTTCAATATCATGCTCGGCGCCAGATTTCGGCAGTTCGTGAAACTGAATTTTGAAAAAATCAACAATCGCGATATCTGTCTGGTGGAGATTGCCCCGAGCGACAGTCCGGTTTACGTGAAAGTGAACAATACCGAAGAATTTTTCGTCAGAACGGGAAACGCCACCACTTCTTTGATAATGAGCGAAACGGCCGAATACATTAAATCTCACTGGAAAGAAAGTTAAAAAATAATGCTCTATTCCCGCGGGGGTCGAACGCGATAAAATTTCTTTCAGAAATTTTGTATAGCGTCCAAATAGCTCAATTGGCAGAACGGCGGTTTTTCAATATACAACCAGTTCTAATGTTGATGTCGGTCGTAAATCCTTGTATACTAAATATATGCCAATGCCTAAAAAACCCAGAAAAAAGTGTCTTAATTGCGGCGAAGAAACACCCCGTGCGGGGTATAAATACTGCAGTAATGCATGCCAAATTAAATATCAGTACCAGTTTTATATCAAAAAGTGGAAGACTGGAAAGGAGAATGGATTACAGAGTCTAGGCATAGTCTCAAGGCATATCAAACGATATTTAAGAGAAAAGTTTGGGAATAAATGTTGTTTATGCGGATGGGCAAAGGTTAATCCCAAAACCAAACAGGTTCCATTAGTCGCTGACCATATTGATGGCAATTGGCGCAATAATATTGAAAGCAATCTTCGCCTTCTCTGCCCCAATTGCGACTCATTAACTCTTACATACGCTGGATTAAATAGGGGAAACGGTAGGAGGAATCGAGCTTTGAGCAAAAGAGCTAAAGAGGGTCGTTTATTGTTGAAGAATACGCCGGGGTAACTCAGTGGCAGAGTAGCTGTTTCGTAAACAGCAAGTCGAGAGTTCGAATCTCTCCTCCGGCTTAAAAACATGGCTGACATTCAGGCACAACTTAATGAAATACAATCTAAACTCCATCGCTTGATGGACCGTCTTTGATATAGAAAATAAGAAAAAAAGAATTGAGGGCCTGGAAAAAGAAAGTCAAAAATCAGATTTTTGGCAGGATAAAGAAAAGGCGGTGAGGGTTAACCAGGAACTGGACGACCTCAAAGAAGAAATCAGCGGTTTTGAAAAATTAAAAAATGATTTAGACGCTATTAAAGAGTTAAGCCAGGAGCCTGGCGTTGAAAAAGAAATTGAGAAACTTGAAAAAGAATTGAAAAAACTGGAAACTCAGGTTTTTCTTTCCGGAAAATACGATAGGGGAAACGCCATTCTGACAATTTATTCGGGAGCGGGCGGTCAGGATGCTCAGGACTGGGCAACAATGTTATTGAGAATGTACGAAAGGTACTGCTCTTTCAAAGGTTTCAAAACCGAAATTTTAAGCCAGTCCTTCGGTGAGTCGGGAGGGCCCGAAGGCAGAATCGGAACGAAATCAGTCACGCTGGAAATAAAAGGCAAATATGCTTTCGGTTTTTTAAAAAAGGAAAACGGCGTTCACAGATTAGTGAGAATTTCACCTTTTTCCAGCCAGAAACTCCGTCACACTTCCTTTGCCTTGGTGGAATTGCTTCCTGAAATTCAGAGAGTTGAAGGGTCGGAGATAAAAATCAATCCCGAGGATTTAAAAATTGATTATTACCGGGCCTCGGGGCCCGGCGGCCAGTATGTTAATAAAAGGGAAACTGCCGTAAGATTAACCCATCTGCCAAGCGGCATTGTGGTTGCCTGCCAGTCGGAAAGAAATCAGGGCGTTAATCGGGAAAAAGCAACGAAAATTCTGCTCGCCAAACTTATTCAAATGGAGGAAGAAAAAACAAAAAAAGAATTAAAAGAAATCAAAGGCAAGCAGATTTCCGCCAGTTGGGGAAACCAGATAAGGTCTTACGTTCTGCATCCGTATAAATTAGTCAAAGATTTAAGAACGGATGTTGAAAGTTCCAATCCCGATGCGGTGCTGGACGGCGACTTAGAGCAGTTCATAGAAGCCGAAATCAAGATTTAAAAATATGATAAAGTTTCAGAATATCAGTAAAATTTATCCCTCAAACATCAAAGCCTTAGATGATGTTTCTTTTGAAATTCAGGAAAAAG
>MHLY01000003.1:99352-99494 GCA_001821455.1 Candidatus Nealsonbacteria bacterium RBG_13_42_11 | reverse complement strand
ACCGCAAACTTCGGTTTTACTCACTCAGGCGCAGGGAAAATCTTTAATTCACGACCCTCTTTATGAAAATCGATTCCAGCATTTGCACGAATTAAGAAAAATGGGCGCTGATATTGAAGTGGTTGACCCTCATCGGGCTTTA
>MHLY01000003.1:90780-99333 GCA_001821455.1 Candidatus Nealsonbacteria bacterium RBG_13_42_11 | reverse complement strand
TAATTGGAAATAAAATCAACGCCTCGGACATCAGGTCGGGCGCTGCTTTAATTCTGGCGGCTTTGTGCGCCAAAGGCGAAAGTTTAATTGATAATATCTCCCAGATTGAAAGAGGCCATGAGAAGTTTGAAGAAAAACTGAGAAAGCTGGAGGCGAAAATTGAGAAGGTTTAACTTTTAGCTAAATTAAAGGTTTTTAGATTCAGTTCCAGATATTTTGCTGGAATTATTTTTTTTATGGCCTTGAGAACTGAAGCTGATTTTAAAGGAACCAGTTTTTTGGAAACGGCTAAACTTATCAGATAGATGCCTGAAACTACGTCGGTTCCCAATTTAGCCCGGCAAATATCAGAAGCCGGAACTAAAGTGATGTTCCCGGTGAATTTTTTAAAAATGCTTAATAATTCTTTTTCGGAAAAAGATTTCCCCAAAGCAATGGAATTAATTTGTTTATTTATTAAAAATTTTGTTTTTTTATTGCTAAAAGGCGCTCCCCTGAGGCCTTCCTGCATTTCCAGGCCTAAAATCAAATCCGCTTTTCCTTGAGCGACTATGGGAGAATAAATCTTTTTCCCAAATCTGATATGAACCTCTACCGAACCGCCTCTCTGGGACAAACCGTGGAGTTCCGAAGTCCTGACGCTATAACCCTCGGATAAAGCAGCTTCGGCAATAATCTGCAGAAGAGTAATCAATCCCTGGCCGCCCACGCCTTTGATGACAATATTAAATTGGTCTATGTTTTTAGGCATTTTTTTTAGCAACGAAAATACAAGGACGATTGGCAATAATTACAGAGACTTCGTCTTTCTCCAGAAACTCTTTTATGGTTTGGGTCATTTCTTCCTGATTCACCTGATCAATTGTTTTGACGTATTTTACGCCGCAAGCCCTGACAATGTTTTCAATCTTTATCCCGTCAGGAACAACTGGCGCGGCCGGATGAGGCTGGTGACCAGTCATGGCAGTTGTCTGATTGTTAAGAATAATAATCAAAGGATTGGATTTATTAAATACCGTATTAATCAAAGGAGGAATACCGGAATGAAAAAACGAGGAATCGCCGACAAAAGTAATTAGCTTCTGATTGGTTGCTTTTTTAATTCCGTGGGCAATCCCGACGGAAGAACCCATGCAGGATAAATAATCCTGCAGATTAATCGGCGAGTTCCCGAACAACATATAGCAGCCGATTTCTCCGCCAAAAATCACCTTTTTTACATCAACCGCCTTTTTAATTGCCGAAATGACCAGCCAGTAAGGACAACCTGGGCAAAGCATGGGAGAACGTTTGGAAACTGGTATTTTGTATTTCGTATCTTGTGTTTTGTATTCTATATCTGCGAATTTAGCGACAGCGGAGACGACGATTTCGGTTCTTAATTCGCCGATTTCCGGCAATAAATTCTTTCCGAAGATTTTAATTTCAGGATTGGCTATTTTAGCCAAAAAGAAAGTCACCTGTTCTATAAATCCTTCCAGTTCCTCAACCACTAAAACCTTATCAAGTCCTTTAATAAAATTCTTGAATTTTTCTTTCGGCAAGGGATAAAAGAATCCCAATTTCAAAACGGGCAAATCTAAGTCAAGTTCTTTCAGCGCCTCTTTAACATATAAATAAGCGACTCCTGAGGCGACAATTCCTGTTTTTGCTTTCTTTTTTCCTTCAATCTTATTTATCTCTGATTTTTCGGAAAGCTCCCTTATCTTTTTAATTTTATCCAGTAATTCCTGTTTCATTTCCAAAACCCGCGGCGGAAGCGTCACAAACCTTCTGACGTCTTTAATAAACACGCCCTTTTTAGTTTTGACATTAGGCATTGGGCCCAATACTACCGGCATTTTCTGATGCGCCACCCTAGTGGTAGTTCTTATTATTACCGGAATTTTGAATTTTTCTGAAATTTGAAAGCCCAATTTTGTGAAATCTAAACATTCCTGAGGGTCCGCGGGCTCCAAAACCGGTATGTGGGCCGCGTCGGCCACAAAGCGGGAATTTTCTTCTGACTGGGCGGAACTATGACAGGAAGGATCGTCAGCAATTATGATGACATTGGCTCCTTTGGTGCCGGTATAAGCAAAAGGAATTAAAGCATCCAGGCAAACGTTTAAACCGAAGTTTTTCATTGCCACTAATGTTTTTAAGCCCGAAAAAGAAGCTCCGATGGCCGCTTCCAAAGCAACTTTTTCATTAGTGGAGAATTCAAAATAGACGCCTACATCTTTGGCAATCCTGAAAAAAGTGTTGCCGATTTCGGAAGCCGGAGTGCCGGGATAAGTAGAAACAAAATTGACGCCTGATTCTAAGGCGCCTCTGACAATGGCTTCATTGCCAAGGAGAATTAATTTTTTCCCAGTTTTATTTAAGAGAAGTTCCTCCATTACTATCTATTTTACTCAACAGTGACGGACTTAGCAAGATTGCGGGGCTTATCTATATCTTTTCCTAAAGCAACCGCAGTATAATAAGCGAAAAGATGCAAAGGAATCACCGACAAAATAGGAGTCAGCATTTCCAATGTTTTTGGAATATAAATGACATCATCAACCAAGTTTTTAATTTCTTCATTTCCTTCGGTAGCAATGGCTATTATCGGTCCTTTTCTCGCTTTTATCTCCTGAATGTTAGAAATTGTCTTTTCGTAAACTGAATCTGAAGGCGAAATTACTATTGTCGGGAAATTTTCATCAATTAAGGCTAATGCCCCGTGCTTTAATTCGCCCGAAGCTACGCCTTCAGCATGTAAATAAGAAATTTCTTTTAATTTCAAAGCTCCTTCCATAGCCATCGGATAATTATATTTCCTGCCAATAAACCAGAAATTCTTACAATCTTTGTACTTTTTCGCTATTTTTTCAATTTCAGGCGCCTGTTTTAAAACTTTTCTGGCTAATTCTGGAAGTTTAGCTAATTCAGAAACAATTCTCTGTCCCATTACTAAAGCCATATCTCTTTGTCTGCCAAAATAAACAGTAAGAAGCGCCAGGGTTATTAATTGGCCAATAAATGCTTTTGTGGAAGCCACGGCTATTTCAGGTCCGGACCTGGTATAAACACCGGCATCCGTTTCGCGGGATTGGGTAGAACCCACAGCATTAGTAATTCCTAGGGCCATAGTTCCCTTTTCTTTCATTTCTCTTAAAGCGGCTAAAGTGTCAGCAGTTTCACCGGACTGAGAAATAAAAATAGCGGCGGTTTTTTTATCAACAATTGGCTTGCGATAACGAAATTCTGAACCAATATCAATCTCGGTAGGGATACCCGCGTACTCTTCCAACATATATTCCCCTGTTCTTGCAGCGTAAGAAGCGGTTCCGCAAGCAACTAATAATAAGCGATTAATTTCTCTTAGTTTTTTTTCAACAGAACTTAAGCCCCCTAATTTAACTTGTCCTTCTTCGGGTATTAATCTTCCCCGAATTGCGTTCTCAATTGCTTCGGGTTCTTCCATTATTTCCTTTAACATAAAGTGAGGGTAGTCGCCTTTTTGCGCCTCTTCGGCCGTCCATTCAATCTGGATTACTGGTTTTTCTTTCAAAATGAAAAAGTTCTCAGGTTTCAAAACGGCAATTTCATTGTCGTCTAAATTAATAACTTGTCTTGTATGGGTAATCACTGCCGAAGGGTCGGAGGCCACTAAAATTTCATCCTGGTTTATGCCTAAAAGCAAAGGGGATGATAATCGAGCCGCAACTAATTTTCCGGGATCTTTTTTGGAGATTACCGCTAATCCATAAGTTCCCCGAACTTCTTTTAACGCTTTTCTTACGGCCTCTTCCAAATTTCCCTGAAAATATTTTTCAATAAGATGGGATAATACTTCAGTGTCGCATTGAGAACAAAATTTGTGGCCCTCTTTGATTAATTTTTCTTTCAGTTCCTGGTAATTTTCAATAATTCCGTTATGAACTAAAAAAATCTCATTTTTACAATCAGAATGAGGATGAGCATTAATGTCATCTACTCCTCCGTGAGTCGCCCAGCGAGTATGCAAAATAAAAGGATTGCCCGAGGATACTAAATTGCTTTCCTGGATTGCTTTTTCTAAATTGTCTATCCGGCCTGCCTTCTTAACAAGAAAAATGTCTTTTTTATCGGAATTATACCAGGCCGCGCCTGCCGAATCGTAACCGCGGTATTCAAGCCGTCTTAAGGCCTCAATACCCATCCTTATATCTTGATTTTTACCGATGTAGCCGACTATGCCACACATAAATTAGTATTTATGAATTAACTACGATATTGATAAGTTTATTTGGGACGAAGATGATTTTTTTGATTTCCTTACCTTGTGTCCATTTTTTAACATTTTCTCTTGAAATTGTCAATCTTTGCGCTTCATCTTCTGAGATGTCAGCCGCAACCTCAATTTTATCGCGAACTTTACCATTAATCTGGATGATTAAAGTTATTGTTTTTTCTTTAATTAATTTTGAATCGGGCTTGGGCCATTTTCCAAAAAATATGCTTTTTTTGTGCCCCAATTGGCTCCATAATTCTTCCGCAATATGAGGGGCAAAAGGTGAAAGTAAAATTAAGAATTTTTCGATCGTTTCCCTCCCCACTTCTTTTTTATTATCCTGACTTAAATTTACAAACTCCATAAATGAGGAAATTATTGTGTTGAATTTTATCGCTTCCAAATCTTCGTCAATCTTTTTATTGAGTTTATTTATAGCGCTTGAAATCTTTTGATTGCTTTCTTTGTTTTTTGAGCATTCTGAAACCAAATTCCAAACTTTTTCTAAAAATCTGTAAACTCCTTTTACGCCGTCTTCATTCCAGGCAATTGCCTGATCAAAGGGGCCTAAAAACATCTCGTATAATCTTAAAGTGTCGGCTCCGTATTTTTGGACAATTTCATCGGGATTAATGACGTTGCCGAAGGATTTTGACATTTTCCTTCCGTCTGCCGCCAGAATTATGCCGTGACAGGTTCTTTTTTGATAGGGTTCTTTTTGCGGGACAACACCGATGTCAAAAAGGAATTTATAGATAAATCTTGAATATAAAAGATGCAAGGTGGTATGTTCCATGCCGCCGTTATACCAGTCAATCGGCATCCAGTATTTCATTTTTTTTGCATCGGCTAAAGTTTTATCGTTAACCGGATCCAAATACCTTAAATAATACCAGTTGGAACCTGCCCAATTGGGCATAGTGTCGGTTTCTCTTTTTGCGGAACCCTGGCATTTTGGACACTTTGTATTTACCCATTCGGAAATCGCAAATAAGGGCGATTCACCGGTTCCGGTTGGCTGGTATTTTTCAACATAAGGAAGTTCTACTGGTAAATCTTTTTCAGGAACCGGGACGGCGCCGCACTTTTCGCAATGAATAATAGGAATCGGTTCGCCCCAATAATGCTGACGCGAAAAAATCCAATCTCTTAATTTGTATTGAATCGTTTTTCTTCCCAATCCTTTCTTCTCTAAAAATTTAGTGATTTTTTCTATCGCCTCTTCCGATTTTAAACCATCAAATTCTCCAGAATTTATTAAAATTCCGTAATCAACAAAAGCTTCTTTTGAAATAGCGCCCCCGGAAACCACTTCTTTGATTTTCAGTCCGTATTTCTTGGCAAAATCAAAATCCCGGTAATCGTGAGCCGGCACCATCATAACCGCTCCGCCGCCGTAAGTGGCCACCACATAATCCCCAACCCAAATCGGCACTTTTTCAGAATTCCCGGGATTGACACAATAAGAGCCCGTAAAAACTCCGGTTTTTTCTTTTTCCAGTTTCTCCCTTTCGAAATCGCTTTTCTTTTTCGCGCTTTCAATGTATTCTTTTATTTTTTCTTCATTTTCTTTGGTAATCAATTTTTGAACCAAGGGATGCTCTGGCGCCAAAACAACTGCCGTCACTCCAAAAAGAGTGTCTGTTCTGGTGGTAAAAACTTTTATTCTTTCTTCTGCGTTTTCCAGTTCAAAGTCAATTTCCGTTCCATAGCTCTTTCCGATCCAGTTTATCTGCTGAGCTTTAACTCTCTCGGGATAATCAACTTCCTTTAAATCATCAATCAATCTGTCGGCATACTTTGTAATTTTTATCATCCATTGCTTTAATGTTTTTTTAACAACTTCTGTCCCGCACCTCTCGCATTTTCCTCCAACCACTTCTTCGTTGGCCAAACCGATTTTACAGGCAGGACAAAAGTTTATGGGAATTTCCGCCTGATAAGCCAGGCCTTTTTCAAAAAGTTTAAGGAAAATCCATTGGGTCCATTTGTAATATCCGGGGTCAGTCGTATTAATTTCTCTTGACCAGTCGAAAGACAAGCCCAAACTTTTTAACTGCCTTTTATAATTGGCAACGTTTTTCTCGGTGGCGATTCGGGGATGAATGCCTGTTTTTATGGCATAGTTTTCCGTCGGCAGACCAAAAGCATCCCAGCCGATCGGGAATAGAACATTAAATCCCTCCATTCTTTTCTTGCGGGAAACCGCGTCTAGGGCAGAATAACTTCTAGCGTGGCCGACATGAAGACCCTCTCCCGAAGGATAGGGAAACTCAATTAAAATATATTTTTTCGGCTTTTTGGAAAAATCCTCCGCCTTATAAAAGCCGTTCTCTTCCCAAAATTTCTGCCATTTAGGCTCAATTTTCTGAGGATTGTATTCTTGAATCATATACCAAATAACGCTTTAGCATTTTTAGCGGTCTGTTCCTCAACTTCTTCATAGTTTATTTTTTTAATCTTGGCAATTTTTTCAGCGACATATTTTACGTATAAGGGTTCATTCCTGCCCTCCATTGGCGGCGGAGTCAGATAAGGACAGTCGGTTTCTATTAAAATTTTATCCAAAGGGGTTTTTTCAATTACTTCCTCTAGATTCATTTTGAATATAATCCCATTAAAACCCAAATAAAATCCCATTTTTAAATATTTTTTTGCCTCTTCCCAGTTTCCCGTAAAACAATGAATTGTTCCCCCTAAATTATTATTTTGTATATTGTATTCAGTATTAAGTATGCTTATTAAGTCGCTGTGGGCCATGCGGCAGTGAAAAATTATAGGCAGTTTTAATTCTTTTGCCAATTCAATTTGTTTCAAGAAAGCTTCTTTTTGTCTTTCTTTAAACTGTTCTAGTTTAATTTTGGTTTTAGGCCGATAATAATAATCTAAACCGATTTCGCCAATCGCCACTACTTTCGGAGATTTTGCCAGTTCTTTATATTTCTCGTAATCAAAGTTTTCTTCTCGGGTTTCAAACGCTATTTCCTCTTCGTCAATTCTTGTTTTAAAGATGCCTTCGGATAAATGAATGGGATGGAGTCCGATTGCCGCATATATGCCTTCTTTGTACTTTTCCGCAATTTCAATCGCTCTTTGACTTGTTTCGTATTGCGAACCGATGTTTATCATCCAAATCTTATTATCCAGGGTTCTTTTAATAACTTCCTCGCAATCTTTTTTGTAGGCGTTGAAGTTTAAATGAGCGTGAGTGTCAAATAGCATTTTGTGAATTTATTTTTAAAAATTCTTTAGAGCGCCAAAAGGCAAGGCCGACCAAGAAAATCGTTATCAGGGTCGGAAGGTATTCGGGAATAACCGCTCCGAAACTTTTAGCGATGATAAAAATACCTAAAATACCGATTGACGTCATAGCACCGTTCTTCAAAAACCTGTATTTTGCCACTTTATCAATGCTTTTAATTGTCAGGTTCCTGACTATTAAAGCGCCGATACCGTTGCCGATTAAGATTAAGGGTACGCTGGTAGTGAAGGCAAAAGCACCCATAACTCCGTCGAAACTAAAGGAGGCGTCCAAAACTTCCAGATACATCAGTTTTGAAAGATCTGAAATCTGCGAAGTACCTCCTTTTAATTTTTCTTTTTGTTTTTCAGCCTGTTCCCTAAAGCCGTACATGATAAAAAAGATAGCATTACCGCAGGCGGCAGACAGCATTAAAAAGGGCGAATGCCGCGCCATATAAAGCAAGGCTACTAAGATTACGGCTGCCGCGGCGAAAAACCAAACGCCATAGTGAGGTTTAATGAATTTATCCACCACAAAAAGGGGATGCTTTTCCTCCAAGAAAAGCCAATGCAAATATATCAGCAGAAGAAAAACTCCGGCTCCAATCAAGATTATCCCCTTTCTCGCTTCCATAAGTTCAGCCACTTCGGGATTAGACTGAAACATTGATTTTGCGGCTCCCAAGAATCCGATTTCGGGAACTGATAACCAAACTACCAAAAACGGCAGCAACCCCCTCATAATAAAAACGGCGGTTAAGATTCCCCAGAAAAGGAAAATCTTTCGCCATTTTTCCGACATTGTCTTTAAAACGTAAGCATTGACGATAGCGTTATCAATACTGCTTACCGCTTCAAAGATTATCAAACCTAAAATAATTATTAATGCCGTAATCATATTTTAATCTATTCGGGGAAAAAGAATTTCACTTTTTTTATTCTCTATTTGTTTTAATATTTTTTCTGAAGTTTCGGGTAGAAACGGCTGTAATAATTTCGCTATTTCTTTCAAGGCAAACAATAGATCACCAATAATTTTTTGATTTTTATTTTCCCAGGGCCTTTCTTTT
>MHLY01000003.1:90510-90681 GCA_001821455.1 Candidatus Nealsonbacteria bacterium RBG_13_42_11 | reverse complement strand
ATTTTTTCACCAACTCAAACGGATCAACAACATTGCCCAGAGATTTTGACATTTTTTGGCCTCCGGAGGTAATAAAACCGTGAACTAAAATATTTCTCGGTAAGGGCAGTTTTAACGCTAAAAGCACGGCTGGCCACCATAAAGCATGGAATCGGAAAATATCTTTGCCGA
>MHLY01000003.1:80904-90498 GCA_001821455.1 Candidatus Nealsonbacteria bacterium RBG_13_42_11 | reverse complement strand
CGGCCGGCCAGTATTTTTCAGGATAAAGGTAATTTAACAGAGCCTCAAACCAGACATAAATCGTTTGGCTTTCATCTCCCGGAACCGGAATCCCCCATTCTGAACTTTCTTTTATTCTGGAAATGCTGACATCTTCTATTCCTTCTTTGATAAAATTCAAAATTTCATTTTTTCTCTTATCGGGAATAATTTTTATCTCGTTATTCTCTATCGCTTCTTGAACTTGAGAGGCATATTTTGAAAGTTTAAAAAAATAATTTTCTTCCTCCACCGCTTCCGGCTCTTTCTGATGATGAGGGCACTTGCCGTCAATCAATTCGCTTTCTTTCACAAAAGCTTCGCAGCCCAAACAATACAATCCTTTGTATTTCTTTTTATATATATCTCCATTTTCAACCAAACATTTCCAGGACTTTTCAGCTCTAGGCCAGTGTTTTTTCTTATCGGTCGTTCTGATAAAATCGTTGTTTGATAGATTTAAAACTTTGGTCAATTTTTCAAATTGACCGGCTATTTCATCGGTAAATTCCTGCGGGGTTTTTCCGGTTTCCCTGGCCGCTTTTACAATTTTTTGTCCGTGCTCATCGGTTCCGGTAAGAAAAAAAACATCTTTGCCTAAAAACCGATTATATCTGGCTAAAACATCCGCTTGGACCAATTCTAAAGCAAAACCGATATGCGGCGGCGCATTTGTATAAGCGATGCTGGTAGTAATGTAGAATTTTTTGTTTCCCATAATACTAAAAAGGAGGTTTGAACCTCCTTTAATTTTATCATAATTTCCGCTTTTTTTAAACTTAATTTTTCGGCTATAAAACCACCGGTTTTTCTTTTTCTTCTTTCTTTTTTTGAAAGAAATCCTTTAAAAATTCAAAGATTATCCCCGCCAAGGGAATGGCGAGAATGGCTCCCAGAACTCCCAGAAGCCGGCCACCGATTGCCAAGGAAATCAAGACCAATACCGCGGGTAAATTAACAAATTTTTTAGTTAAAATCGGAGAAAGAATGTTATTTTCAATCTGCTGAATTAGAACAAAGGCGGCCAAGACAAACAACGCTTTCAGCCAGGAATCCAAAACAACGACTAAAAAAGCGACGGCTCCTATGATAACGGGGCCCAGAATCGGAATAAAATTGAAAATTCCCGCCAAAAATCCCAAAGTCAAAGCATATTTTACGTTAAACAGATAAAGAGTAATGAAAAACGCCACTCCGACGAAAATACAGGTTAAAATCCTGGTGCCGAACCATCCGGAAACCTTGGATTGAGATTTTTCCAACAGAAATAAAATGTAATTTTCGTATTTTTTAGGGACAAAAGTCCCAATCATCCTTTCTATGCCATTTTTCTCCAAAGAAATAAAAAGCGCTATGGTCAAAATAAATAAAGTCGCACCGACGCTTCCGAAAAAAATGGAAATTGCGTTCAGGATATCGGAGGATGCTTTTTGGAGCACTCCGCCCATGGCCTGAATAAAGCTTTCCATGCTTTCAAAGGCCTCAATGCCCAATCCCCTCAGGGGCGGGGCGATTTTTTCAAAATATTGAGGGAAAAGTTTGGAGAATTGCTGGGTTTCAGAGAAAAACATCGGCGCTATCAGATAAACAGACAGTCCTAAAATGCCGAAAATCGCAACATAAATAAAAACTACCGCTAAGGTTCTCGGGATTCTCAGTTTTTGCAGGAATTTAATCGCGGGATTAAACAGAAATGAAATAATCAAAGCAAAAACGACCAAAATCAAAATGTCTTTCAGCAGATAAATTAAATAAAAACAGAAAGAAGCCAGCGCTATTTTAAAAATTGTTCCCCACGATATGTCTAAAACTTTTTCTCCGTTCATGGCTTTAATGTTAATAATCGTTCAAATTTGCTTTTATCTTCAAAAGAGCCGATAAGGGCTAAATTCAATTTTTCCGGCCTGAAAATATCTTTGGCTGCTTTTAGAATATCATTTGTTGTAATTTTATCAACGATACTGATAATTTTTTCCGGCGTTAAAATTTTCTTTTCTAAAAGTTCCTGAACGCCGTAAAAAGAAGCTTGGGCGTCGGAAGCTTCCAAAGATAAAACTAATTTGCCTTTCAGATTATCTTTGGCTTTTTTAAGCTCTTCTTCCGGAACCTTTGTTTGAGATATCTTCTGATATTCTTTTAAAATGGTTGAAACTGCTTTCTCCACTCTTGAATTGTCTACGCCGGCGAAACTAACCAAATATCCCGTATCGGTGTCGAATTCCGCTTCTGTTCGGACGTAATAAGCCAGTCCTAATTTATTTCTGACCTCATCAAACAGACGGGAGCTCATCATTCCCCCCAAAATTACCCCCAAAAGTTCGGTTGGGTATTTTTGAGGATGAAAAAGATTATAACGAGTTCTTACTCCCAGGGCCAAATGCGTCTGGTCGGTTTTTTTAAATTGGAGAAGCACTTTTGGCTTCTTTTGTTCTTCAATTACCGCCGCTTTGGAATATGGTTTGGTAAGTTTAATTTTGGAAAAATAGTTTTTGACTTCATTTATTATTGCCGCTTCTGAAATTTTTCCGGCGATGCAAACCACGGTATTAGAAGCGACATACTGCGAATTCATGTAATTTAATATTTGTTGACGGGTTATCTTTGATACGCTCTCCTTGGTCCCGCCAATGTCCCAGCCGGCCGGCTGATCGCCATAAAGCAAAGTTTTCCATAACTCGCCTATATATATCATCGGCGTATCGTAATACATATTCAGTTCTTCAATAATCACTTTTCTTTCTTTTTCAATTTCTTTTGGAGGCAGGAAAGAATTCAAATAGATATCAGATACCCAATCTAAAGCAATTTCTAATTGATTGGCAGCCACTTTGGCAAAATAGCAGGTGAGCTCTTCTCCTGTAAAAGCATTGTAAACTCCCCCTACTTTGTCCAAGGTTTCGGCAATGGCCATATTGTTAGGCCTCTTTTTTGTTCCTTTAAAATACATATGCTCCAAAAAATGAGAAATGCCGCTGGTTTCTTTCTTTTCGTATTTTGAGCCGGTGCCAACCAAAACAAAAACCGTCACTGCCTGGCTGTTTTCCATCGGAACAGTGATGATTCTCAAGCCGTTTTTAAGAGTAGTTTTTTTAAACATTCAATTTTTCCTTTAAAATTCCGGTTAGGTCTTTTATTTTTACCCTTTCCTGTTTCATCGTGTCGCGGTCGCGGATAGTGACGTCTTCTTTTTCCAAAGTTTCAAAATCAATGGTAATGGCAAAAGGAGTTCCGATTTCATCCTGCCGTCTGTATCTTCTCCCAATGGAATCCGTTTCGTCATACTGGCACATAAAATGAGCTTTTAGCGTTTCAAAAACTTCTTTTGCTTTTTTAACCAATTCCGGCTTATTTTTTACCAAAGGCAGAACCGCCACTTTAATCGGCGCAATTTTTTTATCTAATTTTAAAACCGCTTCCTTTTCTTTGACGGCTTTGGTAGTTTCAGTTCTGCCGCCTTTCACTTCTTCGTATCCCTCAATTAACAAAGCCAGCAATAATCGTTCTATGCCCAAAGTGGGCTCAATCACATAAGGAATGTATCTTTTACCGGCTGCCTCGTCAAAATAACTTAAATCCTGGCCGGAAAACTTGGCATGCTGGGATAAGTCAAAATCGGTTCGGTTGGCAATTCCGGCCAGTTCTGCAAAGCCCCAGGGAAACTTATACTCAATATCAATCGTTCTTTTTGAATAATGGGCCAGGGATTCTTTTTTATGCTCGTATCTTCTTAAATTTCCTTTTTTAAGGCCTAGGTCTATAAAAAACTTTTCCCAGTCGTCAACCCATTTCTCAAATATTTTTTCATCAGTGCCCGGCTTTACGAAATATTCAATTTCCGCAATATCAAATTCGCGGGTGCGAAAAGTAAAATTACCGGTAGTAATCTCATTCCTGAAAGAGCGTCCGATCTGGGCGATTCCGAAAGGAATTTTCAGACGCATGGCTTCCTGAACCAGTTTGAAATTGGTGAACATTGACTGGGCGGTTTCCGGACGCAAATAAGTGGCGTGTGATGCGTCTTCCACCGGCCCCAGAAAAGTTTTAAACATCAAATTAAACTGTTTCGGACTGGTAAATTCTTTTCCCCCGCATTGCGAGCACTGATTTTTGGTTTCGGCTTTGCCCTGCCCGACAAAGTTTCCTGATTCCATGTGGTCAGCCCGGAATCTGGTATGACAATTTTTACATTCCACCAGAGCGTCGCTGAAGTTTTTAAGGTGGCCTGATGCCTCCCAAATTTTAGGGTGCATCAGAACGGTGCCGTCAATCAAAACGACATCTTCTCTTTTCTGGACAAATCTTTTTAGCCATTGTTCTCTGATATTATTTTTTAAAAGAATGCCCAAGGGGCCGTAATCCCAAAGCGCTTCAACTCCGCCATAAATCTCCGAGGACGGAAAAATAAAACCCCGCCTTTTGCATAAAGATATAATTTTTGGCATTAAATCATCCATAATTTTACTGAACAATTGTTTTTTCCGATGTGATGGTTTTGTCGTCGGGCAATAAAGTGGTCACAGCCGGAGAAGTGCCCTCAATTGTCGCCCCTGTCCATTGGTCCTGGCCGGTTATTTCCGCTTCGCCAATAAGGTTGGGCCTTTCGCCTCTTTGGTCCGCCGAAGGAGTAAATTTAATCTGGAAAGAAATATTGGGGGCGGGGGTATTGGCAACTCCTTGGCTCATTTTTAAATCGCCGACTTGCCAAGTAATTTCTCGGGACAAAGAATCAAAGGCAAATTTTGAAGATAATTCTGAAGGAAAAATGTTGCCCGTTAATTCAACGTTTTTGGGCAAACGGGCTTTCACTTTGACGTCGCTGACATCGTTGTAAAAATTCTGAACGTTCCACATTATGGTATAGGTAGTATCTTCCCCGACTCTGGGGGGCAAAGGACCGTAATTTCCGAAAACCTCGTCGTTAAAATAGCCCTTTTGTAAAATAACTAATTTGGAATTGACTTTATTTATAAACTCTTCGTTCGCCTGGTTCAAAAAAACGCTGTCCTTAATGACGGGGTTTTTATCCTGGCTGCCGGAAATATCCCATTCTTTTTTCAAATTAATCCAAAAATCAACCGTTCCTTCTTCTTTGGCATCCAAAAATTGGAGTTGGGAAACTTTTTTCCAATCAAAGACGATTGAGTTGTCTCCGGCTGCGAAATCGCCCTGAGGAGTTTTAAGCGTTTCAAAATCAAAGGCCTTGCCTTCCAGTTTCACTATCAGAGACAAATTGCTTAATATTTCTTCTCCGACGTTTTCAAAAGAAATCTCGTAATGAAGAATGTCTCCGGGATTGGCGACGTAGCCGTGGCTGCCGTTGATTTGCTGAGAAATATAAAGAGAGGGCTTGGTAATAACTACTTCTTTAGTGGTTTCTTTCAACAAAATAAACTCTCCGTTCTGCCAGCTGCCGATTTTTGCCTGGAAAATCTTTTCTTCATCAACATCACCCTTTAATTTGCCGGAAATTTCAATTCGCCCTCCGCCCGCCTTATTTAAAGAACCGATATCCCATTCGGTTTTATCCAGGGCCTTGGGTAGGGAATCAATGTATTCAAAATCAGTAGGATATTCAACCGTTATTCTTAAATCAGGAATGGAAAAATTAATATTGGAATAATAATTCAATCTAAATGTTAATTCTTTTCCCGAGGCGATTTTTGAGGGCAAATCAAATTCAAAAGTGATGGGAACTTTTTTAATAACGGTAGTAAGCGTGGTGGAGGATTCGTAGCCCGCTTTCAGGTTTTTCGGCCGATAACTCAAAGTTGCTTTGGCTGTTTTAATGTCGTCTTCTTTGCCTAATAATCTCGCTTTAAACGAAAAAGTCTGTTCCTGGCCGGGATAAACGGCATCCCCCAAATCGATTGCTGTTTTGGTAATCCTTAAAGACGACTCGCCTATTGGTATGGAATATTCGGGGTATTCAAAAACAAGTTGCGGGTCATCCAAACGAGTGTCTCCGTTATTTTTATATTTCACAACATATTCAATTTCCTGAGCCGCCTCGGCTTCCGAAGGGCCCAGTATTTCCAATTTTAAGACCTCTTTGGAATAGATGTTTTTCTGATAATAATAAATACCGGCAATTCCAACTATTACCGCCAAAACAATAATGAATAATTTTATTTTTTTCATGGCTTTCATATACTTTAACAAATTATCCGGCTTGCTCCAAGGTTTCGGAAAGATAAAAATTTGAGATTAAGGAGAGTTGTTTCAGGTTCTCGTCTTCAATTTTTAACTTTTTTAACGTGGGTAAATCCTTTTTCAGCATAAGCCTGATGATTTTTACGGTATTCTCGTCAATTTGCTTGGCTGATTTTACCGATATGGTACATCTGGCGCAAATAAGGCCACCTTCCTGCGGGCTGAAAAATATGCTCTCAGGAGTTATTTTCCCCTGGCACACCGAACACTGATAAAATTCCGGCTGATATCCCAAAACGGAAAGAAAATTCCAGAGAAAATGGTAATAAATCAGAGAATAGATTTTGGGCTTCAGATTATGGGTATTTAACGTGTTAAAGGTTTCGGTTAATAATTGCCAGATTTGAGGGTCGGGCTCTTCGCCCTTTATCAAATTGTCAAAAAGTTCTGAAATTTTATGGGCAATCTGTAATTTTTTCAGGTCTTTTCTTAAATTTTTAAAGTCATCAATTAAAATAGCATCAGTCAGGGTTTTATACGCTTTCCCCTGGATGAATTCTATTTCTGAAAGATAAAAATTTTCCAGGGCGCCTTTTAATTTTGATGCCGTTTTCCTTTCAGCTTTGGCCAATAAATCCATTTTGCCGAAATCTTTGGTAAAAACAGTAAAAATCCTGTCTGTTTCGCCCTGGTCTGTTTTTTTTAAAATCAGACTTTGGGTACGATAGTGGGTAAACATCGAAATTTTACTCCCTAAAACGTTCCAATCCTTTAATTAATCTTTCGGCATCCTTTTTTTCTTCCCGGGAAAAATCTTTAAACTTTCCGTATTGGCCCAAATTTAATTCTCTTTTCGCTTTTTCTATTTCTCCTTTTTCAATGCGGCTCCCGTAGGAACCGAATACTCTTTTTCCTATTTCTGCTCGTCTTTCTTCGGTTAAATTGGTTTTCGAGTAAAGATTTTGGTTTCTTAATTTATACATAAAATCACCACTAGCCATATCCGGTTTGCCTTCTAAAATTGAAGTGTCCTTTTTTTCTTCTTTTTGAGGAGAAACGGTTTTTTGCCCCGGTTTTTCTACGATTTTGCCCTGGCTTATTTCTTGTTTTCTGTCTTCTAAAGCCATTTTATTTTACTTTTTTAATTGCTAACCAGAGTTTTTGCTGGCCGGCCGTCATATTTTTTTCCACAGCAAAAACTTTTTTTCCTTTTTTATTTAATGTCAATTTTTTAACATTGGCTTCTTTCAAGATGAAATTCTTATTTTTATCCATAATTTCATTTAAATCAGGTGTTCCCGAATACTGCACTTCAATTTTGTCTTTCGGTTTGAAATTGGCGCTTTTTCGCATTTCCTGAACGTTGCGGATGATTTCCCTGATCATCCACTTTTCTTTTAATTCTGGAGTAATTTTTGTATCATATTCTGGTTTTTTTATCCCTGATTTAAATTCAACATTTTCTACATTAATTTCGTCTCTAATAACGGTTGTAGTGTCTGTAATGTTTATCATTTTATATGATATAAAACTTCCCATTTTGACTCTGGCCAAAGGTTGACGCACTTTTATACCAAGTTTCGCTCTCTCGGCTAATGCTTCACTTATAGCTTCTCTCCGTTCCGTCATTTCATCTTCTAATGATTTATTTATCATTTTATGATTGGTTTTCGGCCAATCTTTCAAGTGAACCGTGTTTTTCGCCTTGTATTTCGCGTTTTGTATTTTTTGATAAATTTCTTCGCTTAAAAACGGAATAAAAGGAGCCGTTATTTTGCTTAAAGTTGAAAGAACCAGGCCTAGAGTTTCCGATGCCTCTTTTAATTCTGTTTTTGTTTCGGGCTTTTGAAATCTGCGGCGCGACCTTCTGATATACCATTGCGACAGATCTTCAACTGCAAAACTTTCAATCCTTCTTGCGGCTCCGGTAATATCATAGTTATCCAGTTCTTCGGTTATTTTTTCCAACAAACTGTTTAATCTTGAAATTATCCATCTGTCTAATATGTTTTTGGGATTCGGAGTTTTGGTTTTTGATTTTGCTCCGTAGGTTTCAAAAAACAGAAAAGAGTTCCAAAGAGTCAGAATAAATTTCTTAAAAGCCGTATCAATGTCCTTTTCCGTAAAAAGTTTTACTTCGCCGGGTTGGTTAACGGTGAAAAAATACCAGCGAGCGGCGTCGGCGCCGTATTTTTCAATAATATACCAGGGGTCAACTATATTGCCTTTGGATTTTGACATTTTTTCCCCTTTTTCGTCCAAGACATGTCCCAAAGAAATGACATTTTTGTAAGCAATGCCTTTCCCCAATAAATTGGATATGGCGTGCAGGGTATAAAACCAGCCGCGGGTCTGGTCAATGGCTTCAGAAATGTATTCGGCCGGGAACTGTCCGCCTTTTTCTATTAAGGCTTTGTTTTCAAAAGGATAATGATATTGGGCAAAAGGCATACTGCCCGAATCAAACCAGCAATCCATTACTTCGGTTACTCTTTCCATTAATTCGCCGCATTTCGGGCAGTGAAACTTTATTTCATCAATATAGGGACGGTGGAAATCCAATTCCATTTCTTCGTTGCAGGGCAGATTTCTGAATTCGATCTTGCGAAACTTGCCCGTTCTGATCAGTTTTTCTCTTTTTATTTGTCTTAATCTTAAAATCTTTTCCAAAGGAAGCCCATTCAGAGTTTCTTCCAAAATGGTGATGGGCAACTCGTGGGAAACTATGACAATTTTTTTATTTCTGTATTTTTCATCCGTCTCCCGTAAGAAGTCGTACATTCTCTTTTTGATTTCTGATAAACTTTCACCCTGAGGGAGTTCGATTTCGGTTGAATTTTCCTTTTTAGCCAAATACTGCCAGGTCAAATCCGGTTTCTTGTTGTTGAAAATTCCCACGTTGAATTCTCTTAATCTTTTGTCAAAAATTATTTCGGCTCCCGTTTCTTTGGAAATAATCTCGGCGGTTTGTTTTGTCCTTAATAAATCTGATGAAAAAATTAAATCAATTTTTTCCTGTTTTAGTTTCTGGGCCGAGTTTTTTACCTCTTTCTTCCCTTGCGCCGTCAGAGGACAGATAATTTTTTCCGGCCAGCAAACTGCAATTTTCTTTTTTTGCCTTAAAGAATCGCCATGCCGGATAATAAAATAACTGTTATCTGAAAATTTTTGAGACAGCAAATCCTTCAAAGAACCTATAATTTCTTTGTTTTTGCAGGAAGAACACTGCCAAATCGGCAAAGGAGTGCCCCAGTATCTTTCCCTGGAAAAAGCCCAGTCCTTCACCTCTCTCAACCATTCTCCGAACCGGCCTTCTTTCAAATGGCCGGGAACCCAGTTGATTTTCTGGTTATTTTCAATTAAATCTTCCTTTACCTGCTGCATGTTTATAAACCAACTTTGCTTGGCATAATAAATCAACGGGGA
>MHLY01000003.1:80697-80888 GCA_001821455.1 Candidatus Nealsonbacteria bacterium RBG_13_42_11 | reverse complement strand
AAAGGATAATCGTGAAGATACGACTCTTCCCTGAAAAGAAATCCTTTCTTTCCTAAATAATTAATAATCAATAATTCTGTTTCCTGGCTTTTTACGTAAAGGCCGGCCAATCCCTCGCTCATATTTTCTATAAATTTTCCCTCCTCGGTCACGGTATGAAAAGTCGGCAGGTTTTCTTTTTTGCCTAAATT
>MHLY01000003.1:56558-80674 GCA_001821455.1 Candidatus Nealsonbacteria bacterium RBG_13_42_11 | reverse complement strand
CGGCTATATGAACCACGCCTGTTCCTTCTTCCATAGTGACGAAGTCGGCCGGATAAACTTTGTAGGCATTTTGAGTTTTTAGCTGGGGGATATTGAATAACGGCTGGTATGACAGGCCTAAAATACTGTTGCCTTTGAATTCTTCAAGAATTTTATAATCTTTATCCAGAACGTTTAATCTCTCTTTCGCCAGGATAAGTATTTCGTTCTCAGCTTCCGCTTTAACATAAACTGATTCCGGATTAATGGCCAAAGCCACGTTTCCCGGCAAGGTCCAGGGAGTAGTTGTCCAGGAAAGAATGGAAGCATTCTGCCATTTTTCCTTGGTAGATAAAACTTTGAATTTAATATAAACCGAATTTTCTTTAACTTTATCGTAGCCTAAAGCAACTTCGTGCGAAGAAAGAGCCGTCCCGCATCTCGGGCAAAAAGGAACAACTTTATGGCCCTGATAAATAAGCCCTTTTTGATAAATCTGCTTAATAATCCACCAGACGGATTCAATATAATTTGCTTCGTAGGTAATGTAAGGATTTTTCAAATCAAGCCAGAAGGCAATCCTTTCGGTTAAATCTTCCCAGTCCTTTTTGTATTCCCAGACCGATTCTTTGCATAATTTGTTGAACTTGGCGATGCCGAATTTTTCAATGTCTTTTTTATTTTTAAACCCTAGTTTTTTCTCAATCTGCAACTCAACCGGCAGGCCCTGAGTGTCCCAGCCGGCTTTTCTTTGCACCCTGAAGCCCTGCATGGTTTTGTAGCGGCAAATTATGTCTTTAAAAACCCGGCTTAAAACGTGGTGGATGCCGGGTTTCCCGTTAGCAGTCGGCGGACCTTCAAAAAAAACAAAATTTTGCGCTTTTTTGCGCTGCGAAATTGATTTTTCAAAAACATTATTTTCTTTCCAAAAATTCAGTATTTTTTTCTCTAATTTAGGAAAATCTATGTCCATGTGTCTACATTTTTTCCGGGGCGGAAATACCCATTAAATCTAAAGTGTTTTTCAAAACGATTTTAACGGCTAAAACCAGAGTTAATCTGGCTTGAGTTAATTTTTTATCTTCAGAAATTACGCGGCAATCACGATAAAACTGGTGGAATACCGTTGCCAAATTCATCGCATACTGAGGCAACCGCTGAACCTGATAATCTTTACTGGTATCCTCAATAATTTCCGGTAATCTGATTAATTCTTTAATAAGTTTTAATTCGCTGGGATGAGTTAATAAATTGAGGCTTAATGTTTGGGGCTTAAAACCTGAGGCCTTACGAAGAATACTGCAAATTCTGGCGTTAGCATACTGAATATAATATACCGGACTTTTGGCTGATCTATTTTTTGCAAGTTCTACGTCAAATTCCATTTGAGTGTCTAATGATTTCATTAAATAAAAAAATCTGGTTGCATCTAAACCGACTTCATCTATTAACCATTCTAAGGTTACGATATTACCTTCCCTTTTCGAAATTTTCCCTCCTTTTAATCTGACAACTTGGCAAATTAAAATATCCAAATCATCTGTATTGTAGCCCAACATTTTAATCGCTGCTTTTATTTTACCAACGTGCCCTTGATGATCAGCGCCCCAAATATCTATAAGTTTATCGAAACCTCTATCGAACTTATCTTTATGATAAGCAATATCAGAAAGCAAATAAGTATATTCTCCTCCTTGGTTTTCGCTTCTTTCCACCACCCAATCTTTAGTGTCTCCGTATTCTGAACTTTTTAACCAGTTTGCGCCTTCTTTTTCGTATACTAAATTTTTCTTATTTAGCCACTTATAAATTTTTTTTACCTTATCTTTTTTGTAGAGATCTTTTTCTTCCGAAAACCAGTTGTCAAACTTAATTTTTAATTTATTTTCAATAAAATTTTTATTTTCTTCTTGAAT
Organism: Candidatus Nealsonbacteria bacterium RBG_13_42_11; assembly: GCA_001821455.1. Lineage (GTDB taxonomy): Bacteria > Patescibacteriota > Minisyncoccia > Minisyncoccales > RBG-13-42-11 > RBG-13-42-11. The sequence goes on along the minus strand of MHLY01000003.1, from coordinate 78,779 downwards.
AGCGGAAAGTACTTTATCCCATGATTTAAAAATTGAAATTTTCTTATTAAGATATTCATTATAATAAGGGTGGCTTCCCGGAGATAAAGCGGCTTGGATAACTGGCGGCAATTTTGAAACTGTTTCGACTGTAGTTCTTATGTTTCTAATTTGGAGACTCCCCGCAGCATCATTAAGATAATATTCTCGGATAACCTTAAATCCTGATTTCCCTAAAATATTAGCTAAAGTATCTCCAAAAAAAGCTCCTCGGCCATGACCTAAGTGTAAGGGTCCTGTCGGGTTGGCGGAAATAAACTCAACATTAACCTTTTCTCCTTTTCCGATTTTTAAATTGCCGAATTTGTCTTTTTCTTTTAAAATCTCTCCGACTTGTTTTTGTAAATACTCTTTGGAAATAAAAAAATTGATGAAACCGTTTTTTACCTCTACCCTCTCTAAAATGTCTGATTTTATGAGATTTACGATTTCCTGAGGATTCTTTTTGACTATCATCGCTACATTGGTGGCATAATCGCCGAAATTGGAATCTTGCGGCCGTTCTATATTAACCTTAACCTCTTTTTTACAAAGATTTTTTACTGCTTTTTCTGTTAATTTTTCAATTTCTTCCCTCATCGTTATGATTAATTTTACCTTAATTTTGTTCAAAATTAAAGGTTTTAGTGCTAAAATTAAAGAATGAAGGTATTTTCCGAAAACAAAAAAGCGTATTTCAACTATGAGATTTTAGAGAGGATTGAGGCTGGAATTGCTCTAATCGGCCAGGAAGTAAAATCAATCAGGTCGGGCAGGATCAACCTGGCCGGCTCTTATGTGGTGCTAAAACAGTCTGCCGCAGGCAGGATCCCTGAGGTTTTTTTAATTGGAGCCAATATCCCGCCTTATCAGCCGAAAAACGCTCCCAAGGATTACAATCCCGAACGCTCCAGAAAACTTCTTTTAAGAAAAGCGGAGATTAAACATTTAATCGGCAAGGTAAAAGAAAGAGGGTTGACTTTGGTGCCCCTTAAGGTGTATACTGAAAAGGCTAAAATAAAGATTGAATTCGGATTAGGCAAAGGAAAAAGAAAATTTGATAAGAGAGAATCTATAAAAAAACGGGAATTAAACAAAGAAATAGAAAGGGAATTAAAAACACGGGGGTGAAAGAATCGACAGAACTTTTCACTAAAATAGGCAGATGGAGTATGCTGGAATCTCATTAAACTTCCGGCAATAATAAGTGCCAACTTATTCGCTCCTCTAAAAGGAGCTCCTGTTTACGCATAAAACCGTAAACCATCCGCTTGCCGATTCTCGATAGGCAAAACCGGGTGTCATTTTCGAGATAGGCAGTTATTTTTGTCCGAAATAATTGCTAAAATTAATTGGGCTTGGAATAATAAAGTTTTGTCTGTTTCTAATTTGTTATTCTGAAAAAATTAAACAGTCTAAATCTGTAGAAATATTTTAGTGAATTTTCTGGACGCGAGCTCACCCTCGCCACCTCCACCAAGTTTAGTATTAAACATTCAGGCTTTTGATAAAACGGATACCAGTCAACAATCAAATAAGGGCCCGGGAAGTCAGATTAATTGATGAAACCGGAAAACAGCTGGGAGTTGTGCCTTTTGAAAAGGCCGCTCAGCTGGCCATAGACCGTAAGTTAGATTTGATTCAGGTTACAGAAAAAGTAGAACCGCCAGTTTGTAAGCTGGGAGATTACGGAAAATACCTTTATCATGAGGAAAAGAGGGAAAAAGCTATGACCAAGCATAAGGGCGGCGAGCTGAAAGGAATAAGATTAACCTTCAATATATCTCCTCATGACATGGAAACCAGGGCACAGCAAGCGCTAAAATTTTTAAATAAAGGCGATGTTGTAAGGTTGGAGTTGCCCTTAAGGGGCAGGGAGAAAGCACTCCAGGATTTTGCGAAAGAGAAAGTCACTAAATTCCTTGAAATTTTAAAGGCCCTGACGCCGATAAAAATTGAAAGAGATTTAAAAAGGGAGGCGCGAGGCTTTAGTATGATAATTGCAAAAGGTTAGAAACAATCTGATGTCAAGATTAAAAACGAGAAAATCAATCAGTAAACGTTTCAAAATAACAAAAACCGGTAAGATGCTAAGACGCGCTACCGGTCTTAACCATTATCGGGCGAAGAAATCAGGGAAAGCAGTCCGCCAAGGCCGAAAATGGGTTGAGGTTTCAAAAAGCGAAGCGATAAAAATCAGAAAAGTATTAAAATACATTTAAAATAAATGGTTAGAGTTAAAAGAGGAAAATTTGCTCGCAAAAGAAGGAAGCATTTATTGGAATATACCAAGGGATTTACCTGGGGCAGAAAATCAAAATTTCGGGCTGCGAAAGAGGCAATTTATCATGCCTGGGAATATTCTTTTCGCGACCGAAAAGCAAAAAAAGGAGAAATGAGAGCGCTCTGGCAGATTCAAATTAACGCCGCCTGCCGCAAATTGGGAATGAATTACAGCAAATTTGCCGCCAGTTTAAAAAAGAATAAAATCGCAATCAACAGAAAAGTCCTGTCTGATTTGGCGCAAAATCATCCCCAAATTTTTGAAAAAATAGTTGAGAAAGCGAAAGAATAAAAAGAGACCCACCCAACTAAAAGAAGTTAAGTGGGCCTTTTTCTTTTAAGAATCCTCTTTTCAAAATCGCCTAAGTGTTTTGTTTGAACCTTACCCTCTGTGTATAACCTCTTCAGTTCTTTTTTATCAAATTCTACTATTCGAAGCTTGTGTTTTGTATTTTCATCAACGCACTTAATGGGACAATACTTTTCATCTAAGTCGGTTATTGTGCCACAGTATTCACACTCTTTCCATGACTCTTTTTTTACATTCTTTCCCATATTCTTTCCTTTCTCAAAAATTAAGATCGTTAAAGAACAGCTCTCCCATTTCTTATTAGCACTCCTTCTTTTTTAAGTAAAGCGGCTGTTAAGAAAATCATTAGCTTTTCGGAGGATTTCTTTGGCGTTTTTGTGGCTTAATCTTTCAATTGCCTCTTCGTAGGGCAGCCATTTAAATTCGGTGTGCTCTTCGGAAATTCTTACTTCTTTTTTGTCAGTTTCTGCCAAATAAAAAGTGACGAATTTTAGAATGTTTTTTCCTCCCCATCTAAAAAAATACTTAATTGTTTCTTTAAATCTTTCAATAAAATCTATATCTTTTAATCCGGTTTCCTCTTCCACTTCTCTTTTAACGGTATCTAATTCTTTTTCTCCTTTTTCAATATGGCCCTTTGGAAAATCCCAATAACCCTTTAATGATTTGGTGTCGGATGGATAATGTAAAAGTAAAAAGAAAGGCTTGTTGTCCTCCTTTCTAAAAATTACCGCTCCGGCAGATTTCTCAATTGGCATACCTGGTATATTACTTCTTTAAAAATTTTAATAATTTTTCTAAAGGCTGGCAATTTACGATGTCCTCTTTCTCCGCCCAGCCCCTCCTGGCCTGGGCAATGCCCAATTCCATAAAGCGCATCTGATCTTTTTGGTGAGAGTCAGCATTAATTATCATTTTTACTCCGAGATCTTTGGCCTTTTTTATATTTTGATTATTCAAATCCAATCTTTCGGGCCAGGCGTTTATTTCCAGAATTGTTCCGGTTTCCTTTGCCACTCTTAAAATTTTATCGAAATCTATCTCGTATTCGTCTCTTCTTTTTAAAATTCTTCCTGTCGGGTGGGAAATTATATCAACATTTGGATTTTTCATCGCCCGAATCATTCTTTCCGTCATCTCTGGTTTTTTCATCTTAAAACTGGAGTGAATTCCGGCAATAACAAAATCTAATTGTTTCAGGGTTTCATCTTTAATATCAATTGAACCATCAGTTAATATATTGGCTTCGCAACCCTTTAATATCCTGAATTTCGTGTTTTTTGTTTTGTATGCTGCATTTAATTTATCTATTTCTTTGTTGCGTTTTTCTAATTTTTTTTCGTCCAAACCGTGTTCAATTCTTAAAAATTTTGTGTGGTCGGCAATGCCGACATATTCATATCCCAAATCCATGGCCGCTCTTGCCAGTTCCTCAATTGAATTGACTCCGCCGTCCCAGTCAGAATGACAGTGCAAATCACCCTTAATATCGTTGTAATTTATAATTTTAGGCAAGCCTTTGGGTTTGCCTTGAAAATTACGCAGGGCGGCCTCTAACTCTCCCTGATTTTCTCTAAGCTCAGGCGCCAGCCACGTGAGTCCCAAGGCTTTGTAAACTCCGGGTTCATACCAGCCGGCTATCATTTTTTTACCCCGAAAAAGGCCGTATTCATTCAATTTTAATCCTTTTTCCATGGCAATCGTTCTTAAAACGATATTGTGCTCCTTGGAACCGGTGAAATATTGGAGGGCCGCGCCATAACTTTTCTTTTGGACCACTCTTAAATCAACGTCAAATCCCTGCTCCAATCTGATTGACGATTTAGTATGGCCCTGGCTCCAGATTTTAGTTATTCCGGGCAGGGAAACAAAAAAATCCATTACTTTTTTGGGATTTTTGGTTGTAATTAAAATATCAACATCGCCAATTGTTTCTTTCATTCTTCGTACCGAACCGGCGACGCTGATTTCCTCCACCTCTTTTAAACTTTTTAATTTTTCTAAAATCTCTTTTACATAAGGGAGAATCTCTCCCAATAAAAACCTGCCTTTGCTTCTTTTTACAAAAGCAATTCCTTCTAAAATGTTCTTTTCCGTTTTTTCGCCAAAACCGAAAAGGCCGGCAATTTTATGAACCTTGGCGGCTTTTTCCAAGTCCTTTAAGTTTCTGATTCCTAATTTCTGATAAAGAATCTTGGCTCTTTTCGGTCCCACGCCTTCAACGGAAGTTATTTCGCCCAGATTCAAGGGAAACCGTTTTTTGAACTGTTCGTAATATTTAATTTTTCCTGTTTTAATATATTCTTCAATTCTCTCGGCAATGTTTTTTCCTACGCCCGGGATATCTTCTAAGGCCTTTGTTCCTCCTTTTTTCCAAATATCTTTAACGTCTTCTTCCAGGATCTCCAGAGCCATGGCTACTTTTTGATAAGCATAGGGCTTGAAAGCTACGCCATCCATTTCCAGATAATTGGCGATGTCATAAAAAATTTTGGTTAATTCCTGATTCCTCATACGTTTTAGAAGGGTTTTTCTGAGGGCGGAACTTTTGGCGCAAAATGGTTTCTTTGAAAAATCTGATTGCGGATTAGAAGCAATAAAGCGGAAGATATCAAGCCGAAGATACTGACCAGAACAAAAACCGCTTTAAATCCTACTAAACTGGCTAAGATGCCTCCAAGGGCGCCAGCAAGTCCTGCGGCAAAGCCGACTCCCGTACTTTCAAGACTCCATGAAAAGGCCTCTCTTCCCTGATCAATATGCCTGGTAAAAATTGCTGACCAAGTGGGTACAACGCAGGCCATGGCCAAGCCCCTGATGAATTCCAGGGTGAATATATGCCAGGGCTGGGAAGAAAAGATATAACCCAAAGGAATTAAATTGGCAACAAACATCCCGATAATAAGAAAAAGAAAATCGTCTTTTTCTCCGTGGTTTTTATCTAAATGGTGGGCAATAAAGGGTTGAATAATTGATTTAATAACCCAATAAGTCGTAGCAACAAAACCCACCATCGTTAAATTGCCCCCCTGAATTTGTTTTGTCAGGAAAATGGCAAAAATAGGACTGATTAATCCCCAGCCCGATAAAAGAAAAAAATCAGAAACAATTAACGTTTTAATGACTTTATTTATGTTAATTGCCATTTTGGATGTTTTTTAAATTATTCATTTAATAAGTCGGAAACTTTATCTATCCTTTTGAACAGGATATTTTTTATTAATATTACGCCGAAACGAAAAAGAATTAATACTCCAAAAAGAGCCAATAGCAAATCGGCGCATCTGATAATCATCGTGAAAGCCGTGGCGGTGGAAGCCCCTAAAGATAGGGTGCTAAAAGCGAAGGCCTGAATTGCCTCATGAGAACCCAAGGCCGCCGGAATAGGAATCATTACCGCCAAATACGTAAAACCTAAAACCGATAAAACAGGCAGGGCAGTGATGGTTTTTCCCAAAAAAAGAATTAAAAACCAGGTTCTGACAAACATGACGCCAGCCCTCAAAAAAGCAAGGAAAAACATCTTCCACATTGCTTTTTTACCGGCTTTAAAAAATCTGAAAAATTCTTTTTCAATTTCCCAGGGTTCATTCTTTTCCTTTTTAATGAAAAAACTCACCAAACTTTCTTTTTTAATGCATTTGAAATAAAAAAGCGAAATTCCGATAAGAATAATCAGAAATGTCCCTCCGAAAATTAATCCCAGATGCAGGGGCGGAAAACCGATAATGAAAAGAAAGAATAAACTTCCAAAAAAAATAACTGCCAAGTTAGCAGTCCACTCCGAAACTCTGTCTATTATCACCGAAGCCATTCCTTTTGACCAGGAAATTGAATTCCTCTCTTTCAGGACATAGCCCCGGAAGACCTCGCCGCCCCAGACTAAAATCGGGGCCAAGAACATTATTGCAAAACCGGCAAAATAAGGATTTAAAAGACTTCGGAAAGAAACTTTTACTCCCTGGCCTTTTAAAATTTCCTGCCATTTCCAAACTCCTATTAAAGCCGTTAAAAGCGTTAATCCCAAAATTATTACCCCATCCCAACCATTAAAGACCGAGAGGGCGCTTTTTATATCCGCCCAGCCCACCGTTTCGGCAATCCAGATAAATATTATAAATCCCACTATTAGAGAAGCAAAAAAAAGCAAAACTTTCTTCATGTTTTTTAGTTCTTGAATTTATTTTTAAGAAAACTGATGATCTGAGAATTAATTTCGGACGCTTCCCAGGGATAGTCATGGCCTGAAGCATGAGAAACCTCGGAAATTTTGAGATTTTCTCCGGTTATTTTCGCGAAAAGCCATTTAAAAGGCGTTTTAATAAAGGTTGTCAATAAAGATTTGACGTTTCCCGCAGATAAAGTGTCTTTTCCTTTATTGTCTAAAAGGAGAAGGTTGTCTGATTGCGGAATGTCCCCCCAAAAAGGATTGCCTACGGTTATCACATAAACCGAGTTTTTGATGTTTTGGGAGATTTTTTCGTAGGTCTTATTGGCAAAAACCGCTCCATTGGAAAGCCCGGCTATAATGATTTTTTTATCCGGAAAATTTTCAGCCAAACGCTCGATTTCATTCGCTAAATCTTCGGAAGAGTTTTTAAAATAATTAAAAAATTCTTTGGCGCCGGTTATTCTCCCGAGTAAATTATCTTTTGTTCTTACATAAGGAATAACCACTGAATTATACCCCCATTCATCAAGAGTTTGCTGAATACCCTCAATAAGCGGAGCAAGATCCTTGGCTTTTTCCAAGGGAGTATTCCCCCAGCCGCCTGAATTAAAAATAATAACAACGTCTTTATTTTCTGCCCTGTTTAAAATTTCCTGAATCTGAAAATTTTCCGGAAATACCTCCGGTCCGAAAAGAAAAAACAAGCCGCCTAAAATAACCAAAATAGAAAAAAATTGTTTTAGTGTCTGCATTTTTTACAAAAGTTATTCTCTATAGTTTTGACAAATTCAATCAAAATAGGGTCATCTATAACTTCTTTAGCTCGCCCCACCCAAAGTTTATGTTTAATTTTTCCGTATTTTTTCCAATATTCCAAGCCTTGCAAAAGATTTATTGTTTTGTCTGCTTGCTTAACAAATCTTCCTTCTTTAGTGATGCCATTTTCGTAATCTAACCAAAGGTTAGTTATCTCCTTTTTCACTTCCGGCGACAGTCTTAAAAGAATTTTTTTCATTGCTTTTTTTTCCAACTTCTGTTTTATTTTTTCTAATCTTTTTCTTTGATTAGTGGTCGGGCGACCCTGTTTTGGTTTGATTTTTAAAACGTCCTTTATTGTTACTTTCCCTTTCTCCTTAAGAGCTGCTGCATCGTATGAAGTGAAGTCGCGGGAATAAATTTCACATATGTCATGGATTAATGCCATTTTTATTGCTCTTTCTATGTTTATTCTTTTTCTTTTTCCTAAAATCCATACCAAAAAAGCGAGATGAAAAATGTGCTCGGCGGTGGTCTCTGCGTTTTTAATCTTGTGTATTTCCCAACCTCTTCTTTTTTTTCCTTTTAATTTTCCGACATTAACAAGAAAATTAAGAAATTCCTTCATACAATTTCATTTTATCACTTATTTCCCAAACAAAAAAGGAGGATAAATCCTCCCGAAAAAAGGAAAAACAATTCCTTTTTAAGCAATTTGGTATTTTATTTTCTTGATTTTGTAAGCCGTCTGAATCGGGGAAGAAACTATAACATTATCGCCGACCCGGTGCCCTAAAAGCGCTTTTCCGACCGGAGATTCGTTGGAAATCTTTCCAACGGAGGGGTTGGCTTCCAGAGAGCCCACGAGAGTGAATTCATCTTTTTGGCCGTCTACTTCAACCATAACCGTGGCGCCCAAATCAATAATGTTTTGTTTTTCTCTTTTTGGGGTATTAATTATTGCGGCGTTCTTAAAAACGTTTTCAAGTTCAATTATTCTTGACTCCAAAAAACTGATGTCTTCCTGAAAGGCAAGGTATTCGGGGTTCAGGTCTTCGGAATGCAAAATCTTAGGAGATTCTCCTTTGGTTTTTGCGAGTTTTAATTCTTTTAAATCCTCGTACTCTTTTTTTAATCTTTCTAACCCCTCTTTAGTTAAGTAAAACTTTTGTTCTTCTGTCATGTTTTTTGATGTGTGTTTTAAAAAATCCCCTGTCGTGAGGGGATTAAGGCCTTGAGATAAATTTCTCTTTAACCCCCTCGGCAGATAGTTTTTCCAAAAGTTAAAATTGAAACAAAAACTAAACCCAAAACCAGGGAATTTTTAGCGTAATAATTTTTTTCTCTTAATGCTCTTTTCATGCTGTTTTCTTTCTTAGACATTCCATCATAGCAAGCCAAGAATGCCTGTCAAGAGGAATAGAATAGAAGCCACAAACAGAATTTACAATTTTTGTATTAATCACGTAAAAATCTTAGAATAAGAGAATGATTGAAATTGACGGCGCTTATTTGGAGGGCGGAGGCCAGATTTTAAGAACGGCCTGTTCTTTATCGGCAATAACTAAAAAACCCTGCCGGGTTTTTAATATAAGAAAAGGCCGGGAAAAGCCGGGTTTGATGCCCCAGCATCTTTTAGGAATTCAGGCCTTATCTCAGCTTTGCAACGGGAAATTAGAAGGAGATTCTTTAGGGTCTGAAGAAATTGAATTTTCTCCCGGAGAAATCCAAGCCCAGGATCTTAATATTAAAATCAGAACGGCCGGAAGCATTACCCTGGTTTTGCAAACTTTAATTATTCCCTGTTTAAACGCTCCCCGGCCTGTAAAAATTAATTTTGACGGCGGGGCAACCGATACTTTTTTCTCGCCGACCATTGATTATTTTCAGTACGTCTTTTTAAAAATTTTGGAAAAGATGGGGATTAAAGCGGATGTTAAAATCTTAAAAAGGGGCTATTATCCTGAGGGCGGAGCGAAGATGGAAGTTTTAATTTATCCTTCCGGAATAAAAACTCTTAATTTAACCAAAAGAGGAGAAATTTTAAAAATTGATGCGGTTTCCGGCGCTGCCAATACTTTAAAAGAAAAGAAGGTTGCCGAAAGACAGATAACGGGAGTAAAGGAAATTTTAGGAAAATTAAAATTACCCCTTGAAGAAAAAATTGAATATTATGAAACAGCGTCGCCCGGAAGCCAGATTTGTTTAATTGCCGAATTTAAAAATACGATAATCGGGGCTGATAATTTGGGAAAATTGGGAAAAAGAGCGGAAGATGTCGGCAAAGAAGCAGCTTGGGAATTATTGAAAACAGCCGATTCCAAAGCCTGTCTGGATAAATATTTAGCGGACCAAATTTTGCCCTATTTAGCGCTGGCGAATGGTAAAAGTTCTGTCAGCGTCTCTGAAATCACAAATCATGTTAAAACTAATATCTGGGTAATTGAAAAATTCCTGGAGGGACGTTTTGGAATAAAAGAAAACACCATTACCTGGGTTCCAAAATTCTAACCAAAAACCCGCCCAAGAGGGCGGGTTTTTAAGTTTACTTTCCGAACTTTTCAGCTCTTTTTTTAGCCCAACATTCTCTGCAGAAAATTGGTCTGTCAGGAGCCGGTTCGAAAGGAAGTTCTGTGATTTCTACTCCGCATTCGGAACATTTCCAGTTCCCTTTTATCATCGGACGAGGAGCAAAATCACCTCTTGAACCTTCTTCAAATTTTTGGAATGCCATAACTTTTTGTTTTTTTTGAAACCTATTTACGGTTCAAAACAATAAAAAACGACCTTTTTAATACTTCGATAAACTCAGTATTATCCTGAGCTCGTCGAAAGATGACCTTGGGTCGCTTTTCTTAATTTCGTTTCGATTTTACGGAACTTGACTTAAGGTATTCGAGCTTTTTGAACGGCTCTAAACGACTTTTTTGGTCTGCTCTATTAATACCATATTTATATTTTCAAGTCAAGCCCCGGCTGCTTTTAGAACAAGGTTTCCTGTTTTGACGGTTTTTTTTCTTCTTCCTGGCCAAAAATTTTTATTTTTCCGTAAACTCCGTCGTAGCCCGCCTGTTTAAAAACCTTGCCTTCTCTTACCCTGATTATACCCTCGGCAATTTCAGGCCGGGTGGCTTTTTTTAACTCCTCCCCTGAGGCTTCAAGAATGATATTAAATTCTGAACCGAATTTTTCAATTAAATTCTTATATTCCTTATCAACTTCTTTTGTACCGACTCCCTGCCCTACTATATCGGCGATAATCTCTTCCAGGGGAACTAAGTTTTTAAAAGGAATTGCGCCTTCGGGCTGAAAACCTTCTTCTCTGTCAGCCAATTGCTCAATCCGGTTTAAAACTCCAATGGTTAAAAGTTTCCCGCAAACGGGACAAATACCGTTATACTTTTTTGTTTCCCGGGGCGATAGTTTAATGCCGCATAAACGATGGCCGTCAAAATGATATTTTCCTTCTTCGGGATAAAACTCAATTGTATAAATCAGGTTGCAGGTTTTGGGCTTGGGATTTTCGGTTTTTTTAAGGGCTTCGTTAATTGCCGAATAACTTAATTCAGTACCTTCAAAAACGTTTGCCTCCCGGCCGATTTTTTTGGGCGAATGGCTGTCGCTGTTGGAAATCAAAGTGATTTTATCCAGGGCGGATAAGCGCCAGTTCATTGCCGGGTCGGAACTTAGGCCCGTCTCTCCGGCAAAAATATATTTTGAATATTCTTCAAAGCACTCTTCTATTGAATTAAATCCGGACTTGGAGCCGAAGATGGAAAACCAGGGAGTCCAAATATGTGCCGGAACAACCAAACAATCAGGAGAAGCATCCAAAACGATTTTTGCCAGTTCTTTAGCGTCTAATCCCAGAATCGGCCGACCGTCAGATTTCAAGTTCCCGACCCAGCCCAATTGGACGTTAATTTTATCCACGACTTCAAAAGAGGGGGCGAAAATAACAATGTGGATCTTCCTGACTTTTTCTTTTTTTGAATAAATGCAACTGATTTCGGCGGTTAAAATAAAACGGGTATCGCTTTTTACCCCCTTTAATTTAAAAAGGCCGGGCTCGGCCGGTTCCAATTTTTCTTTTAGGGATTTTAACCATTCGGGATGAGTAAAATCTCCTGTGCCTAAAACTTTAATTCCCTTAATCTTTGCCCATTTATCAAGGTTTTCCAAATCCATATCCCGAGAGGTGGCCCGGGAATATTTTGAGTGCAGGTGAAAATCGGCAACAAACTTCATATGTTAAGTTTTCTTACTTTTACCTGAAAAATTTTTCTTCGATTAAGCCCAATCCAGCCAGAATTAAAATGGTTAAAAAGGTTACGAAAAAAGCGACAAAATAAAAGCTGGCTCCGGTAGCCAAGCCGATGGCAGCTGTTATCCAAATTCCGGCAGCGGTTGTTAACCCTTCAATCCTTCCTTCGCCTCGCGAAATGGAACCAGCGCCTATAAAACCTGTTCCCAGGGCTATGGCTAAAATTATGGGAGCCGGGTCTTTTATAATATTAGCTTCTGTAAGAGATAGCGAAATGATGCTGAAAAAACAGGCCCCCAGAGATACTAAACTGTACGTTTGGAGACCGGCACCCTTTCTTTTATATTCCCTTTCTAAACCGATTAAACTGCCTAAAATAGCAGCTAAAAACAGCTGGAAAATAATTTGTAAATCCATAGAAAGAATTTTTAAACTTTAAAAACCTTGTAATCTTCCCGAACTTTTTGGCTCACCTTCAAACCGACGGAGTCGCCCTTTTTGGCCTCCTTTATTTTTTGATGTTCCACTTCCATCGAATCAACAACCTGGTTAAAATCGGTTTCGCCGCCAATAATTCTGATGGTGTCGCCGGCTTTCAGCTTGTCGGTCAATTTAATTACCGCCACTTCAATGTTTCCGAAGTAGTGGGTAACCTTGCCGATTGGTTTTCCTTCAATTTTTTCTTTTTCGGCCATATTGTTTAAAATTTTATTATTTTTTATACGACCTTTTAATTAATCTGATTAATTCTTTTACTAATTTTTTAGGATCTTTTTCGTAAACAATTTTCTTTTTCCCGCGGAAGGGCCCTTTGGTGAGGTTCCTGATTTTGTCAGCCGTTCCGCCAGTTCCTTCTAAAACTCCGATTGGCTTTTGGTCCTCAAAAGCAATGGTAAATTCGTTTAAGGTTCCCATGCGGCCGCAAATGACAATTACGCCGTCGGCCGCTCGGGTCATTAAGAGATTTCTGCCGGCATAATCAAAACCCGTATAAACCATTACGTCAAAAGCGTCAATCGGAAGTTTGTAGGCCTTGACATGAGACAATCTGGAAACGGCCGGAGAAAAACCAACCGAAATTCCTCTGGCCTCTTTCGCGCCTTGGGCAGCGTAATAAGGAATGCCGGTGGTAGCACCGGTAACCAAAATGCACTTTTGGCGGACAATTTCCTTGCCGACTTCTTTGGCCAATTTGGCTGCATTTTTACTGCAGACATCCAGTTCGGCCGCGCCGGAAACAGCTATTTTTAAATGATTATCCATGTGATTATTTTAACACATTTAAAACCCCGTTAGAAATCTTCAGCACTCGGTAAAATTAACCATTTGAGGGAAAATTTCTAACGGGGTGAGGGGGAAATGGTTCTTGACGAACTTGATGATTACTCAAGTCTGATTGGACAATGAATCAGGCAGCTGCTTTTATCTCCTCCATCAAAAAACATCTGTCCATTGAGTATAAAACTCGCACCCCCTCAATTAAAATTTTATCCAGATAAAACCTGTCTGTCAAATGAGCATTTTACCCAATTTTTCAATAATCCTGGATCGCGCGACGCCTGCCCCGTATTAAATTTGATTGTGCCCCCGGACTGATTTGAACAGTCAATCTTCTCCTTCGGAGGGAGATGTTCTATCCAGTTGAACTACGGGGACAAATTTTAATACGGGGCCCGTTAATCTATGGGGACTTTTCGTTTCTCCGCTATTAAATAAATATTACTTTCTCTCATTTTCTGGCTTTCCGAAATGCCTGTTTTTTTAATTTTAAACTCTGATTTCTCCGCCAATTTTTTTAATTCGCCTTTGGTGAAATAATGAATGTATCTTTGGCAAACATCTTTCCAGGGAATGAAAAAATCATTGAAATCAATCTTTGATTTTCCTAAAACTTTTAAAATTGAACACTTAAAGAAGCTTAAAGTTCTTTTCTTTTTTCCGATTAAAATCATTTTAAAGGGATTAAGATTCCAAACTGTCAAAATCAGAAGACCAGATGGCTTTAAAACTCTTTTTATCTCGTTTAACGCCTGAAGTCGGAATTCTTCCGAGGGTATATGGTGGAAAACGGCTAAGCAATAAACTTTATCGAAATAATCATTAGAAAATGGTAAATTTAAATTAGTATTTAGCAAAAACTTTTTTGGAGGATACTTCTTTTTCGCGATTTCAATCATCTTTTCTGAATTATCCACACCCGTATATTCAATTTTCTTTCCTTCAAATGCCTCGTTTAATCGGCCGTTGCCGCATCCCAAATCCAGAATTTTATCTCCTTCTTTGGCATATTTACCCAGCATAATTATGTCATCGGAAATAAAATTTCTGGTATTGGAAAAATCTTCGGCGATTAAATTATAATCTTCTTTGGTCTTTTTGAGCAAATATTCGGCGTATTTTTTATCCATATGAAAATTGCATCAAAAATAATAAAAGATTTAATTAAAACTCGGGCAATAACTCCGGACGATTTGGCTTCTTTTAAGAGAAAAATTGCTAAAAGATATAATATCCCCTGCCTGAGCAATATTGAACTATTAAAAGTTTATCACGAATTAACGACAAATAAAAGAATAAAAAAATCAGAAAAAATTGAAAATTTATTAATAACAAGACCTGTCCGTTCTCTTTCGGGGATTGTTAACATCTCTGTTTTGACAAAACCTTATCCCTGCCCAGGCAAATGCCTTTATTGCCCCGCCGAAAGCGGGATTCCTAAAAGTTATGTTTCGGGAGAGCCGGCCGTGGAAAGGGCTAAGAAATTGAAATTTGACCCCTATTTGCAGGTTAAAAAAAGAATTGAAATGCTGGAAGCCGAGGGCCATCCGGCAGACAAAATTGAACTGAGAATAGTCGGGGGCACTTGGAGTTATTACCCAAAATCCTACCAAAATTGGTTTGTTAAAAAATGTTTTGACGCCTGCAATGAAAAACAAGGTGAAAACCTGAAAGAAGCCCAGAAATTAAACGAGAAAGCGAAATACAGAATTATCGGTTTATCCGTTGAAACGAGGCCGGATTTTGTGAATACTTTGGAAATAAAACAGTTAAGAAATCTGGGAACAACTATGGTGGAATTGGGAGTCCAGTCAGTTTATGATGATGTTTTAAAACTAAATCTGCGGGGACACGGTATAAAAGAAACTATTTTAGCTACTAAATTATTAAAGGATACGGGTTTCAAGGTCCTTTATCAAATGATGCCCGATTTACCAGGTTCCAGTTTGAAAAAAGACGAAAAGATGTTCGAGGAATTGTTTAAAAATCCTGATTTCCAGCCTGATCTTTTGAAAATTTATCCCTGCGCCCTGTTAAAAGAAGCGCCCTTGTATAAATTATATAAAGAAGGAAAGTATAGGCCCTATACCGAAACTCAATTAACCAAACTTATTGAAAAAATCAAGAAGGGAATCCCCTATTATGTCAGAATCCAGAGAATCAGCCGGGATATTCCTTCTAAAACCATTGTGGCGGGGCCCGCAAAAGTTTCCAATTTAAGGCAGTTCCTCCTTGAAAAAATGAAGAAAGAGGGCTGGCAGTGTAAGTGCATCCGATGCCGGGAAGTAAAAGAAAAATATCTCCCAAAGGAAAAACTTTATCTTTTCAGAGAAAATTACAAAGCGTCCGGCGGTAAAGAAATATTTTTAAGTTTTGAAAATAAAAACGGAACGAAGCTTTGTAGTTTGCTTCGCCTGCGCCTTTCTTCCCAAAATAAAGCCCTAATCCGGGAAATCCACACTTACGGACAATTGGTTCCCCTGTCTCAAAAACAAACCGCTATCCAACATCAGGGCCTTGGGAAAAAACTGATAAAAGAAGCGGAAAAAATAGCGAAAAAAGAATTTGGATTAAAAAAAATTGCCGTAATAGCCGGCATCGGAGCCAGAGATTATTTTAGGAAATTAGGATATAAATTAAAGGATACCTATATGGTTAAATCAATTTAATGGCGAGCCGGATTCTTTGAAGAACGGCTAAATTAGACAGAATAGCGATGACGATAATAAAACTCATTAATGAGTCGGGATAAAATAAACTGAAAAGCATGCCAAAATAAATCAATCCCAACCTTATTGCTCTTGAGAAAAATCCTTTCATCTTATCAAGTTTATCAGGATCGGTAATCAGTTTTCGGTGGTCGGCGTAGGCCTTGATAAAAGGCGTCATCAATGAGCCGAAAATCAGAAGAAAAAACCAAAAACAATCCATTAAAGAAAAATCGGCTTTTGCCTGGCTTACGTAAAGAAACAATCCCAGAAAGAGAAACGTTTCAACATATCTATCAATCACTCCGTCTAAGAAAGCCCCTAAAGGGGTTTCTTTTTTTAGAGTTCTGGCCACCAAACCGTCAACTTTATCAAATAATCCCGCAATCAAGAAAAGAATTAAACCAATTAATAAATTGTTTTTCAGCAAACTCCAAAAGCCAAAGGCGGCAAAAAAGAGAGAGATTGTGGTCCAGGCGTTCGGACTCGGGATTATTTTTGAAAAAATTACGCCTATTTTTTCGCTTAGTATTTTCATGTTTTTTAAAACTTATTCTCTTTTAATTTTAGCAGAAATCCCAAATAGTTTATTAAGGGATGCGAAATCAATCCCAGAACTAAAATTACTAAAACTTCCAGCCAGGAAAAAACATAGAAAAAGGAGGATAGGAACAAAGTGCCCAAAATCCAATCCATTTGGTCAAAGATAAACCAGGGTTCTCCGGCCGGAATATTCAGACGTCTTTTAAAGAAACTTTCAACTAGATCGCCAAAAAGCGCTCCGGCCCCTAAAACAAGACCTAAAAACAAATTATAGTCATTATAATTGATTAAACTTATCTGCTGGAAAAAATGAAATTGGTAGAGCCATTTTTGGACAGTAAAGATAATCAGGGCGGCAATTATTCCGAAGATCAGTCCCCGCCACGTCTTACTTTGTCCTAAAATGGGTTTGTTGTTGATTTTTTTATTAAAATCAACAGGAAGAGCCAGAAAAACAAAATGTCTTTTTACGAAAACCGGCGCCATGTTGGCAAAACCGGCCGGCAGAATAAACCAGGCGCACTTTAAGACAAATAATAAAATTGTCATTTTACTATTCTTTTTTCAAAAAAAATTTATTATACAGTTCTGCTATCAGTTCTTTTTGTTTTTTGGAATCGAAATTTTCCCGGCGAATTCGGGCTTTTTCCTGACGAATGTATTTTTTTATGGAGTTGGGCATGCGCTTCATGTTTTAGTTTATAATCTTACTCTCCTTTAATTACCACTAAAGGCTTTAATTTTGCCACTTTTCTTGATAGGCCGGCGTTGTGAACCACTTCTACTACTTTATGAATGTCTTTATAGGCCTGGGGCGCTTCTTCGGCAATCCCCCGGGCTGACCAGCATTTAACGATAATTCCTTTTAATTCTAAACTTTTTACGACTTCTTCGCCAGACATTCTTCTGGTTGCTTCGTGCCGCGACATAGTTCTTCCGGCGCCGTGGCAAGTGGAATAAAACGCCTGTTCGCCTTCTTTTTGACCGACTAAAATATAAGAAGCAGTACCCATAGAGCCCGGAATCAAGACCGGCTGGCCAACTTTTCGATACTTTAGAGGAATTTCCGGATGCTCCGGCGGGAAAGCACGGGTGGCACCTTTTCTGTGAACGCAAACTTCAGTTTCTTTGCCGTTTACCAAATGTTTTTCAATTTTCGCGATATTGTGGGCCACATCATAAAGGGCAACCAAAGGCGAACTTTTTTCTCCTAAAACTGATTTCCAGGCCTTTCTGATAAAATGGGTAATCATTTGGCGATTGGCCCAGGCGTAATTTGCTCCGCAAGACATGGCTGAAAAATATTTTTGGCCTTCCGAAGAATTTATCGGTACGGCGGCCAGTTCTCTGTCAGGCAAATTGATACCGTACTTTCCCATTGTCCTCATCATAAGACCAATGTAATCAGTAGCAATTTGGTGGCCGAGGCCCCGAGAACCCGTATGAATCATAATAACTATCTGGTCTTTAAATAAGCCGAAGGCCTTGGCAATGTTTTCATCAAAAATTTCATCAACTTTCTGGATTTCTAAAAAATGATTGCCTGAGCCCAAAGTTCCGACCTGGTCCCGTCCCCGATTTTTAGCGTGGTCGGAAACAGCCGTCGCGTCGGCGCGGCCGAGCCGACCCTGAGATTCGCAGTTTTCCAAATCCTCTTTTTCTCCATAACCCTGTTCAACTAATCTTTGCGCTCCTTCTTCTAAAATTTTATTTATGGAACTGATATCAACTTTAACTTGCCTACCCTGACCCAAGCCGGAAGGAACTTCTTTTTGAATTTCGGTTCCTAATTTTTCCAAATAAGGCCTGATCTCTGTTTCTGTAAATTCTGATTTTAATAATTTCATTCCGCAATTGATGTCGTATCCCACGCCCCCGGGCGAAATTACTCCTGATTTCATATCCATGGCCGCCACCCCGCCGATAGGGAAACCGTAACCCTCGTGCATATCAGGCATTGCCAAACTGTAATTTATTATTCCGGGCAGAGTCGCCACATTAACCAGTTGACCAAGAGATTTATCCCGAAAAACATCTTCCAGCATTTCTTCTGAAACGTAAAATCTTGACGGTACCCGCATATCACTGCGAAAACTTTTTGGAATCTCCCAAAGCCAGTCATTAATTTTTATAAAGTCTTTTTTAGAAATCATATTTTAAACATCAAATAATATTGTTGCTTCCCAGGTTTTGTCTTTTTTTTGATGGATGTCTAAATTATGATGGGTTACGGCTTTAATATCTTCTCCGAACCTTTCTACTTTCTGACCGAAAAGTTCTCCTTCAATTTGGTTATCGGAGAATTTTTTGAATTGCACTTTAGAATAAGCTTCTCTATTTGTCTGACTTAAATAAAGAACTTCGCTTAAAAAATCAACTAAAAGAGCTGCCGAGTCCGTAGATTCAATTTTAATTTGTCTTTTTGTTTCTTCTTCAGGTTTTTTTGTTTCAGGCTTCATGCTTTCCGTCATTCCCAAAAGAGCATTTTTAAACAACTCTTCTTTTGTTGCGCCGAAAATTCTGATTTTTAAGTCTGCTTTATGTTCAAGAATTTCGTAATTTTTCATTTTATCTGCTTAAAATTCTTTTCATTATTCTTCTCGGTTGGCTTAAGCATATCTCCAGATAACCCCAGGGATTAAAATAACCTTTGGCCTGGGTAAGTTTGTTTTTAATGGCGTAATGCAAATCAGCCGGCGTCTTCCCCTTAAAAACGGTGAGGCCCACGCCAATCTGGCTGTAAACATGGGCATCGCTGGAGCCAATCGGCGCCAGATGGAAAATCTCCGAATTCAGTTTTTTAATTTCTTCCCTTTTGGTCCAGCCAAGTAAAGAAGCATTGAAAGTTTCGATTCCGTCCACTTCTTTGTAAATCTTATAAAGAATATTTAAAGAAACGCCGCAAAAAAATTTATTAAGGGGGTGAGCAATAATAACTAATCCTCCCTGCTGATGAATTTCTCTAATAGTATCTAAAATAGGTCTGCCTCCGGGAACCAATTTTTCAATAAATAGTCCGACAAGGTGGCCCTCTTTTGTCCCAATCTCCTCTCCCTTAATTACTTTTACATTAAATTCGCTGCTTAATTTTTGCGCCTCCTCAAAACTTCCTACATTATCATGGTCAGTCAAAGCAATAACGTCCAGCTTCTTCCTATCGGCTATTTCCAAAATCCTTTTAATTGAAAGCAAAGAATCTTTACTGTAAAGAGTATGAATATGTAAATCGGCTTTTCCTAAAATTGTTTCCATAAGAATTGTTTTTTAATTTTCTCAAATTCTTCTTCAACGACTTTTTTTTCGTCCCAAGGCATCTTTTTGCCCCCTTTGATGCAAAGCCAAGGCTCGCAGCCCTTGCCAGTGATTATTACCACATCATTTTTTTGAGCCATTTTTAGGGCCTCGCTGATTGCCTCCCGCCTGTCTAAGATTTTCTTTGCTTTTCCGTTTGTTCCCTTGGCAACCTCTTCAATAATCTTCAGCGGGTTTTCGTCATAAGGATCTTCGTTGGTAATAATAATGTTATCGCAGTATTTAGCCGCAATTTCTCCCAAAACCGGCCTTTTCCACCTGTCCCGTCCCCCGCCGCAGGCACCCAGTACGCAGATGAGCTTAGGGGGATTAAAATTA
This sequence comes from Candidatus Nealsonbacteria bacterium RBG_13_42_11, assembly GCA_001821455.1. Taxonomy (GTDB): domain Bacteria; phylum Patescibacteriota; class Minisyncoccia; order Minisyncoccales; family RBG-13-42-11; genus RBG-13-42-11. The sequence continues at coordinate 58,818 of MHLY01000003.1, read as the reverse complement.
TTTTTAATTGTCTGATAAACTTTTTCCAAAGCATTCGGGGTGAAAGCATAATCAACAAAAACCTTAAATGGTTCGGAGATTACCAATTCCATTCTGCCCGGGACTCCCTCAACTTTTTCCACGGCCCTTTCGCAGATTCCTAATTTAATTCCCTGGGATAATCCGACGCCAATTGCCGCCAAAGCGTTGTAGATATTGAAGCTTCCGATTAATTTTAGTTTAAAATTGGTGTTTTTAGTATTTATATCGCCTTGGTTTAGGCCATAGGTGTATTTTTTCCGGGCCGGAAAACGAAGGAAATAATCAGCGTTTTTGTCGTCAATATTGATAATATGAATGTTTTTAGTTGCCTCAAAAAGTTTCCCTTTGGCCGCTTTGTAATTTTCAAAGCCGCCGTGGGCTTCAATATGTTCCGGAGTTAAATTGGTAAAAACTGCTGCCTCAAAATCAATAAACTTGTGGCGGTATTGTTTTATACCCTCGGAAGTTACTTCCAAAACCGCGTATTGGCAGCCCGCATTTACGGCCTGTTTTAAGAATTTCTGAATAAAAAAACGGCCGGGCATCGTCATTTTATAAGCGTTCGGCCATTGTTTATTTTTTATCTTAAATCTGATAGATGATTGCGAAGCAACGTTAATTCCAGCTTCCTCAAAAATTTTTGTTATGAGCTCTACGACGGTAGATTTCCCGTTGGTGCCCGTAATGCCGATTATTTTTAGTTTTTTACAGGGAAACCCGTAAATAACAGCTCCTAAAAACGCCAGTCCAAAATGATACCAGTTTAACAAAAAGGTGGGAATAAATTTTTTAATAAAAGCTTTCATCTTTAATATATCTTAACCTAAATCTTGAATTAAGGGAAAATTAAAAGAGGCGGGGTGAATTTCACCTCGCCTCATATTGTTTTAACTTTTCCAAAAAATCAGGGATTTTTTGCCTTCTCTGCCACCTGGTAATAAGAAGATGGCCGCCGTACTTTACAACGTCGCCGTACCAGCCGTGGTGCCACTTCTGCCACCCTCTTAAAATATAATCAACCGGGAAGACAATTGTCCTTAAGACAATTCTCGACCAACCCATGGGATCATAAAATCTGTTCATGAGCATCATCGGAATTTCTTGAGCTTCCTCCAAAGTCATATTGTCCGGCAAAAAACAAATGTAATTGCCGTCATATTTACTCCAGGGCACTACCTCCAATGGGAAAAGCCTTCTTTCTTTTTCCAATCTCTGGCGCAAATCGGTTCCCACCAAAGGAACAGCATGCAAAACCTGAAGACTTTCAGGGTGAGTCGCACGGATGAGCGTCTTAAAGCTCTTGATCATTTTTTTGACGCTGGATGACTCTCCTTTTTCTTTTGGCGGATAGCCGAAAATCAACATCTGGTGAATTCGAAAGCCTTTTTGGTGCCATTTTTCCGTCCAATTTATTATGTCTGAAAGTTGGTGATAGCCCTTGCGCATGGCCTTAAGATCTAGTTTATCCGGTGATTCATAGCCGATGCAAACCGTTCCAACTCCAGCCGCTTTCATAACATCCAAAAGTTCGTCGTCTTTTGAAGCTTCTAGTCTTGATTGAACAGTAAAACTGAGGCAATTTCCATACTTTTCGGAAATCAGCCGGAAAAATTCAATAGTACCCTCGCGATCTTCTTCTAACCTATCATCAACAATGAAAAAGCTTTTCGCTTTTCTGGTTTCTACCAATAAGTTTACCGTTTCGAAAAGACGCTGACTGTTTGCCCAGCGCGGTTTTCCTTTCACGCTGCAGAATTCGCAGTTCATCCTGCAGCCTCTGATACGACCAATGGGATATACTTTAATTTCTTTGATATATTTAAGTAATCCGAAGTCGGAGAAAGGCAAATCGTCCAAATCAACCTCCAGCATATTAGAGATAGTGTTTGTGCTGTTGGTTTTAACCTGGGTTCCATCAAGGAAAGAAATCCCGGCAATGTTATTAAAGGGTTTTACATCTTTGAAAACGGTTAAAATCTGCTGAATAGCAATTTCACCGTCGCCATGAACCACGATATCAATATGGTGATTCAAGGTTTCTTCAGGGCAGTAATGAGCGTGCCAGCCGCCGGCAATAGTAATAATCCCTCTCTCGTAGTAAAACTTAGCCAGCTGCCAAATTCGTTCCATGGTGCTTGTCAGGCCGCAATAGAAACCGACAACGTCAGCCGGCCTTTCTTTTTGCAAGAACTCGTGGTCAGGCAAGCCCCCTTTATCGCGCGGGCCTTTATAATTATTT
>MHLY01000003.1:44993-56502 GCA_001821455.1 Candidatus Nealsonbacteria bacterium RBG_13_42_11 | reverse complement strand
AATCGGTCCCAAAGCCGTGGTTCTTTCCGCCTGCTGAGTATAAATGTTTATATCAGGGAAAGCAGGAACGATTAATCTGAACAGGAGCCGACCGTTTTTTTTCATTTCTATTTCCTTCCTTTCAATTCAGTTTTTCAGTCTTATATATTAATGTTAAGGTTCAAACCAAAGAACTGTGTTGTAATATTAACTTAATTGCTCCAAAAAAACAATGTTGCAAAAAGCCTAAATTCTTTACAAAAAATCTGCTTATGGTATATAAAATATATTATGCCGATTACTAAATCCGCGAAAAAATCCCAAAGACATAGCTTAAGAAGAAGGTCAATGAACATTCAGGAAAAGCAAAAAATGAAAAAAATCCTCAAAGAGGTGGCAAGTTTAATTTCAGGGAAAAAGAAAGAGGAAGCAAAAAAAATCCTGCCTCAGGTTTATAAAGCCTTGGATAAGGCAGTGAAAAGCAGGTTGCTCAAAAAAAATACCGCTTCCAGAAAGAAATCAAGGATTACTAAGGCGATTTTTAAAATTCAGTAAGAAGCAGATCTAGGGCGGTTTCGGCTGACATTTTTCCCGTTTTAATATCTAAATCTGCCTGGAAAATTTTCCGGTAGATTTTTTTTATTTCCTGAAAAGTGAATTTCCCTGCCTGCTGATAGGTTTTGCGGACCACGAAGGGATGGAGTTTGGCTGTCTTTAAAATTGAATAATAAGGCAAGTGTTTTTCGATTAAATCTTTGATGATTAAAAGATTTCTGAATTGGAAATTAATCATTGAAAGAAGATAGACGGGGCTATCTCCCCTTTCCAGGTGTTTATGGATAAGAAAAAGGGCTCTTTTTTTATTCTTTTCCGCTATGGCGTCGATCGTTCTGAAAATATCCAGCTCAATGGTCGGCTTAACCAAGAGCTCAATGTTTTTCTCTTCAATTCTGCCTTCGGGCTGGAAATTAACGAGTTTCTTTATATCATTGCTCAATTGCCACAAATCATTTCCCGCAAAACTAACCAGTTTATCAAGCGCCTCAGCGCTGATTTCTTTTTTAAATTTCAGGAATTCTTCTTTCGCCCATTTTTTTAATTTTTCACCTCCTAGAAGATTGAATTCCTGGGATTTGGCGTTTTTTTTCAAAAACTTAACTGAATCGTTTTTTTCGTCAAAATCTTTTTCTTCCGAAAATATGATTATATCGTCGGACTTCTGAAATTCTTCCAATAAACCCGGAAAGCGGGACTCTTTTTTCAGTAAAGAAAGGACGTTTTTAAAGATTATCAGTTTTTTCTCCTGAAAAATTGAGGCGGTTTGAATTTCAATTTTAACATCGTCTAAATCGAGATTGTCTTCTCCGAAAGATTTCAACGTTAAAGCGCCCTTATGGGCTTTTTTGTATTGTTCAATCATTTCGTTTAATTTTTCCTGCATTCTATATGTATCTTGGCCGAAAAGAAATAGGATCACAATATTTGACACTTGGGACAAAAATGAGACGACCGGCCTCTTTTTATTCTTTTAATAATCGTTCCGCAACGAGGGCATTTTTTACCTTCTTGACCGTACACTTTAAGACGGCTGGCGTAGTTGCCCTGATTGCCATAAGCGTCGCTGTAATCTCGGGCCGTAGTCCCATGATATTGAATAGCGTCTTTTAAAATTCTTTTGATGTTCTGATGAATCTGCCGAATTTCCTGATCGTTCAGGGTATTAATTTTTCTGAAAGGGTGAACTTTTGCCGCAAATAAAATTTCGTCGGAATAAATATTGCCGATGCCGGCAATAAACTTCTGGTCCATCAGTAAGCGCTTTATTTCGGCGCGGGGATGTTTTTTTAAACCGTCTTTAAGGGTCGGGAAATCAACCTCCAAAGCCTCGGGACCGAACTGGCTTTCTGTTTTTTTTGTATCTTTAACTTTTTTCCACCAGCCGAATTTCCGAGCGTCGTTAAAAACCAATCTTGCGCCGTCGTCAAAATAAAAAACCTTGCGAGTATATGACGAAGGTTTTCCGTTAAAAATCAACTGACCGGTAAGTTTTAAGTGAAAAACTAAACTGGAGCCGTCTTTAAAATCAATTATCAGAAGTTTGGCCCTTCTTCTGATTTTGGTTATCGGCTGCCCGTTTAATTTTTTGCCGATGAGTTTTTTCGCCAATTGGTGGCGAATTGTCTCAACCTCAGGCAACTCGGGCATATTATTTTATGGCGCCTTTTATTTTTTCAACAATTTCTCCGGGCGTGAAATGGGCCTTAATCAGATAATCAACCGCTCCCAGTTTTAATCCTTTTTCCACGTCTTCTTTTTGGCCGAGATTGGAAAGAATAATTACGGGAATCGGAGGAAGCGTAGTATCTTCTTTCATTTTTGTTAAAACCTCGAAGCCGTCAATTCCGGGTAAAATAAGGTCTAACAAAACCAAATCGGGCTTTTCTCCTTTTATTTTTTTAAGTCCTTCTTCCCCGTCTATCGCCTCGGAAACATTATAACCCTCTTTAATAAGCTTCTGAGAAATTAATTCTCTGAGGAATTTATCGTCTTCGATTACGAGAATATTTTTTAACATAAATTTTAATGAAGTTAAAACTTATTAACCGATTTGTTTTTTAACTTTTTCAACCACTTCTCGGGGGTCAAATTCCGTTTTTATCAGCCAATCCTTGGCCCCTAATTTTTGAGCTTTATCAATCTCAACCGGCTGACCGGAATTAGAAATAACAATCACCGGTATTTTCTTTAATACGTTATCGCTGACCATTTTCTCCATCACCTCAAACCCGCCCATTTTCGGCATAATAATATCAAGTAAAACGAGGTCGGGCATTTCTTTTCGCATTACTTCCAGGCCCTCTTCCCCGTTCCGAGCCACAAAAATCTCGTAGCCCTCTTGGGTCAGTTTTCTCTGAAGAAGATTTAACATTATCTCTTCATCTTCAATTAATAAAATTTTTTTCGCCATATTTTATACCTTTTGGGGTGCTTTTTTAAGAATACCGAGAAGAATTAAAATATCTCCGCCGCAGCAATAAATCCCTGACCAGGGCGAATAAATTCCGCCAAAAAATTCTTTGGTAATTAAGTCGGGAACAATCAAAGTGGAAACAACCCACAATAAGCCCAGACCCAGCAATAAGCTGCGGGCCCTTAACCATTTCTCTCCCCGGGTTGCTTGAATTAAGAGGAGCAAAGCCAGGGGTAAAACTCCGAAAATCTTGCAAAACATATAAATCTTAACAAATTCAAAAGATAATGATCCCAGAACTATATTCGGCAAAACAACAAAAGCCGTGCTTGGGCCCGGATACGGACTAGGAAAAGCCGGGCTGAATTTTGTTATCATTGTTCCAATGGCAAGTAATCCCAATATTGCCAATATGCCGGCATAAACATTTTTGATTTTTGGCCATTTTAAATGGCAGAAAAGAACGGCTGGAAAAATCACCGAAATAAAAACCGCCAACCAGGCAATCACCCCTAAAACAGCCTGAACTTTAAAATCGTTCCAAACCAGATAAACTAAACCGGCCAGGGCAAAAAAGAAGAACATAACAAACCTCAAGGTAATAAAGCCGGCAAAATATCCCAGATTTCCCTCTTTTGACTTTAAATATCTGCTAATTAAGTAAATGGAAACAAATAAACTGACGAGGGCACTAAACCCCAGGCCAATTAAAGAATTTAAAGTAAGAATCATATGTTTATTATATTTTACCTTGTCAAATAATCCCTGTAAACCCCGTTAGAAAACCTAGGGTTTTCTAACGGGGCAAAATAGATTAAAGTTTTTTCAAAAACTCGGTAAATTCCTCTTTTACGGGCAGGGAGAAGTAAAAAGTGGTTCCCTGGCCTTCTTTCGACTCAAACCAAATTTTCCCCCCATGGGCTTCAATAATATTTTTTGCCAAAAATACGCCGAGGCCCGAACCTTCGGTTTCCATTCTGATGACATTTGCGCCCCTGAAAAATTTTGAAAAAACGCGGCTTTGCTGATCTTTAGGAATGCCTATGCCGGTATCTTGAATTATAAATTCTACCTCCTGTTTTTCCTCTGAATAATCCAAGGTAATTGTTATTTTCCCGCCGGAAGGAGTATATCTCATGGAGTTCTCCAAAAGATTATCAATCGCCAATCTTATCTTCTCAACGTCAATTAACACTTGGGGGATTTTGGCTTTAAGTTTTTTAAATTCTAGTTTCAAATTTTTCCTGTCAAGTTCGTCCTGGTGAGAATTAATTATAAATTGGATTACCAGTTCAAACTTGCTCAAAACCGGCTTATAAAGATACTTCCCTTCTTCTATCCTGGTCACGTCCAAAAGATCATTGATCAGATTAATCATTCTTTCGTTGGACTGATAGCTTTTTTCAATAAAATCTCTCTGTTCTTTGCTGATCTCTCCCAGGTCGCCGTCTAAAAGAGTTTTTAATGTCCATTTGATGGCCGAAAGCGGAGTTCTCAGCTGGTGAGCTGAAATTGAAACAAACTCGGTTTTCATTTTTTCAATCATTTTTTCCCGGGTAATATCGTGCAGGATTACCAGGGTGCCCGCTTTTCCCTCCTCGGTTTTAATTGAAACCGTGCTGATTTCCAAAACCGAACTGTTGCTCATTTCAATTTCCTGCCTGAAAATATTTTCCATTCCCTTTTTTAATAAAGAGGTAAGCGGCTGCAAAGCGGATAGAATGTCTAATTCTGAAACTGTTTTACTGGTTAAATCTTCTTTTTTAACCCCAAAATACGCCTCAGCCTGAGGATTAATCAAAGAAAGCTGGTCTTTTTCGTCAAAAACAAAAAGACCATCGGTAAAATTGTTAATAATTACCTTAGTTTTGTTTTTTTCTTCTTCGGTTATTTTCCGGGACTCTTCAGTGTCTTCCAAAATATTCATTAAAGCCATCCGGGATTTTTCCAAATCTTCGGTCCTTCTTTCCAATTCCGCCGTTCTTTCTTTCACTTTTTCTTCCAAATTCACTTTGGCCGCCTCCAGTTCTCCTATTTTTTTCTCCAGCGTTTCTGTCGCCGCTTTTATAAAATTATCCAATTCTTCGGTTGAAATTTTGGGAATTATTTTTAGGGACGTGGGATCAGCGTCTTTCATATTCTTAAATTTTTTATTTTTTGAATAATGTCCGCTATTTCTTCCTTGGTCAAAAATAAAAGCAGGGATACTTCAATTTTTTCCAAAAATATAGGAAGCTTATCCATATTTAAGTCTTGGGGCTCAACGCCAATTCTTCTGCAATTCACTCTGATAACCGAATCAGCGATAAATTCGTTCAGTTTCGGAACTAAAACATTTTTTATCTCTGAAATTAAGTTTTTATCAGTCGCATTCATATTATTTTTTAGCAACATCTCCTAGGGCCAATAAAACCAGGCTTTGTTCAAAGGCCAGCCAGCCGTAATATTCCCTGAAAGTAGTCAGGCCGATTAAGGGAGCGATGTTAAACGTTTTTACCAAGCTCGCTGTTTCTTTCAAACTATCAGCATCCAGTTTTTGCAGGCCGCACTGGAATAAAACCAGGCCGCTGACAAATCCAAGTTGATTTTTTAATTTATCTATAGATTGGCGAATAACCTCAGCCAAATCCGTTTTTTCCATTAAATAGAGAGTTTTTCCTTCTTCAATTTTCGAAGGCATTAATAAGGATTTGCCCTTTCGTGCGCCTATAAAACGGATGTAGGCGCGTTCTTTTACCATAAACCCGAGAGGATGGTTAAGCAGGTATTTTATGTTCGGCAGATGTTCTATGCCCAAACTCCACTTGGAAACGCCCAGGGCTTTAGTGTATTCTTCTAAAGCGGGCCGGCCGTTTAATTCTTCAATTTTCCACATTTTCATTTTCCCCATATGGGTTTCACTCACTTTTGTCACTTCAAACTTATGCTGGGTAGGATAGAAATTAGTAATCAGGTCAATTTTAAAAGGAATGCCGGATTTAATAATGGCGATGGCTGCCGCGTCCGTGAAGGCCCCCTCTCTTGTGTGAATATATCCTGAACCGCCTCCTTTGCCTTTGAACAGCCAACTGCTTAATTCCATTTTGCCGGTGGATCCCCCGCCGACGAATAAGAGATTGCTTGATGCGTAAAAATTTTCCAAAATATCATCTTCGCAGCCGCTCATCGTATCGCAAAAAAATAAACCGAAACATTTTTCATTATCTATGTTCTTTAGATCAAGGTTCAGGGTCTTAGCGCCGTCTACCAGAGCCTGGGTAGAAGTTTTCTTCCAATTATTCTTTATGTCTCTCATTAGATTAACAACTACCTCTATTTTATCCGAAGCGATGCTCATGGCCGAAACACAGTCTTTGTATCCTTGATTGGTGAGCATATCGCCGACGCGAAAAAAGGGAATATTCATTGTTAAGGAGGGACATCCGATAAAAGCGGTTTCCGGGGGAATTAACGCTCGCCACGCTCTGTTTAATTTTAATTGGTTGTAGTTGCCGTGGCAGAACATGATGATAAGTTTCATGTTGTCCTGATTAATTTTCTCGAAAACCTCTTTTGTCGCCTCTTCTTCATTTTCTTTCTGGCTAAAACCGGTTTTTATTTTAATGTTTTGCATATTTTTAATAATTTATTAGTTTTACCCGTTGGACTGTTGGCATTCTTCTAATTGCTTTTTTATTTTCTCGGTTTCTTTTTTTAATTCGATCATTTTTAGTTCCCGGTCCACGGTGATTTTTTGGAAACCTTCCAGCTGCCATACTTTTTGTTCAAGATCTTTCGTTCTTTCTTTAATCTTCTGTTCCAGGTTTCTGTTTGTTTCAATCAGCTCCTTGGTTCTTTCCGCCACCTTGTTTTCCAGGTCTCTTTTTGCCGCCTCCAGTTCTTCGGTTTTATTTTTATTCTCTTTGTCTAAAAATCTTAAATCTTCCAAAAGCATGCTAAGAGTGATGACAAGAGGGGTGAATTCATCTTCTTTTTTGGGAATTTTAACTTCAAAAGAAAAATCACCATTAGAAATTTTTTGGAAAACAGGAATAAGTTTGTCCAGCCTGGCCAATATTTTCTTTCTATATTTTTCCAGCGCTAGGTTTTTTTTAGGCATAATAAAACATCGGGGGATTAATTAGGCAGACTTTTCAGCCATTTCAATCCTTTTTCCGGGGTATCGAATACCCTGAAATTAGTTCCGGGAGCGACCGCCACGACAAACTTCCCGACCATTCTTATGAAAAGATTAGCTGAGCATAAGGCCACTACCCCCGGTCTCTGTTTAAAACGACCCTTAGTATAGTTTACATACATTCTTCTTGCTGCACTGTCTGACTTGCTCATCTTTAGGCCATTAACCATTATTTTCAATGCGGTATGAGGCAGCGGATCAGTAAACTCTGTGAACTTATTTATAAATTCTTCCGCATCTTCTTTTCTGTGATATCCCCTTATAACAACAGAAATAATTTTAGTTTCGGGGTCCCAATCCATTGTAAATCGTTTTCCTTCATAATGTTTTTTCTCCTCCATAACTTTGGTTTATTTTTTATTTAAAGATTCTTTAAGCTCCCTTATTTCGTTCTTCAGTTCCATCATTTTTAATTCGCGGCCAACGGCCAGCTTGTTAAAAGTCTCCAACTCGGCCATTTTTTCCTGAAGTTTTTTCGTTCTCTCTTTAACCTGCTCTTCCAAGTTTTCGGATAATTCTTTTAGTTCTTCTGTTCGCGCCGCAACTTTTACCTCAAGCACCGTTCCAGCCTCCTGTAATTCTTTTTCTTTCTGGGTTAACTGATTTAAAGAGACTCTCAGTTTTTTTGAAAAAGAATCGGCGATAAAAAGTATGATGATTACCAGAGGTACTCCGATAGCGAGATTTATTATAAATAGCCCGCGGTTCTGAGCGATATTTGCCCCAATTTTATAAACATCCACATAGGTTATTATCCCTAAATATTCTAAAGTAAGCGTAAATAAATAACCGAAGATGGTAATCCCGATCATTATCCAGGCATATATTATTCTGGTGTAGGAAAAATAACATATAAACAAATAGGCTATAATAATTAAATTGCCGGATATTGGGATAATGGCGCTGGCGTGAAGAGCTTCAAAAATAATGCTTACTTCTATTATTTGAAAAATCAGATGGAAATTACTTAATTTGGTTACGGTGTTCTTAAATTTGGTTTTTCTTATAAGAAAGTCGCTGACAGCCGTGAGAATAAAAAGAAAAAATACGATTAATACCACCTCCCAAGGAATGGCAGACAGGCCTATCAGTATCTGAAAGACGCAAAACAAAGTAAAACCACCAAAAGTAATATATCTAATAGTGGTGGCTTTTTTAATATTTCCCAAAAGACGCTCTAAGTCGTGGTCTGATTCCTGTTTTGGTGGTGAAGAAACAGATGTTATTTCCATAATTTTTAATATTTTATATATATTTTACCACAGTTTCAGATTCCCCCCAATTGACTCTTTTTTATCTTCTTCTTTAACCGCCGGTAAGCGGCTGATTAAACTGTGAAATTCCAGGTTTTTTAAAGCCTGGGCCGCCTTTTCTTTATCGTATTCGCCCCAGCGGCATTTCTCCAAATTAAAATCAAGCGGCATGTCTTCGTTAATTTTAGCCAGGTCCTTGGAAAGAAAGGCCTGGTCTTTGTATTTAACTAAAAGTTCTTTTAGTTTGGGCCGTATCTTGTCGCTCTTTTTTGATTTTTTCTCAATCTCGCTGTAAATCCCCTCCAGGCTGCCAAAAGTTAATAAAAGCTCTGTGGCGGTTTTTTCGCCCACTCCCGTTACCCCCGGGATATTATCTGAAGGATCGCCGCGCAGGGCTTTGTAGTCCAAAAGTTCTTTTGGTTCCAAGCCCTGGAATTTTTCTTTTACCGAATTTTCGTCATAAAGAATAATGTCTTTTATGCCTTTTCTTAAAGCGAAAACCTTGGTGTTTTCATTTACCAGCTGAAGTGAATCCTGGTCGCCGCTCAGAATGATTGTTTCTATTTTTGGTAAAATTTGTTTTTTGGGCGCCTGTTTGGCGATAGCGCCGATAATATCATCGGCTTCGTAGCCTTCTTTCTCAAAAAGAGAAACTCCGAAGGCATTAAGAACTTCTTTTACTTTCGGAATCTGCTGATAAAGTTCTTTGGGGGCCGGCGGTCTTTTGGCTTTGTATTTTTCGTATTTTTTATGGCGCAGAGTGGGGCCCGGAAAATCAAAGGTAGCTGCCACGAAATCCGGCTGGAAATCCTTCAGGGCCTTGAAAAAAACCAATAAAAATCCGTAAACGGCATTTACCAATTCTCCTTTTTTTGTCGTCAAAGGAGGCAGGGCATGATAAGCCCGGTGAATAACGGAGTTGGAATCAATGATTATTAAACGCTTATTTTTATTTTCCATTTCGGGGAAATTTTATTGTTATTTTTCTCTTGTTTTTGTCTATGAAATAAAATTTGATGAAAATCGTGTTGCCGGGCAGGATTTTTTTAATCCTTTCGGCCCATTCAACGGCCAGAATGCTTCGGGAAGAGAAAAATATCTTTTTTAGGCCCAGCCTCAGGGCCTCTTTTTCGTTTTGCAGCCGATAGCAATCCATATGATAAAAAGATGAAGAAGTCGGTTTAATTTGGAATCTTCTCATTATCACAAAGGTCGGACTTAGTATTTTTTCTTTTATCCCCAAGCCCCGGGCCAGCCCTTGCAAAAAAGTTGTTTTGCCGCCTCCCAAATCTCCCTCCAGTCCTAAAACAAGAGCTTTCTTAAGAACGGCTGTTTTAAGGATTTCTTTCGCCAAAATCTCTCCCAGCTTTCTGGTCTGGTTCGGATTTCTGGTCAAATAAGCGATTTTTTTCATTGACTTTTGGGGCGTTTTAAGTTAATTTGGATTAAGTATTATTTATTTTAACCTTTCATGCCAGAAAACTCAAAATCAGATATCGGAGAATTTAAAATTTCTTTGGAAAGGCGTTCTGAGATTGAAAAAGAAATAAAAAGCATTCCTGATTTAAAAAAAACCGTAGAGGGGTCCTTAACTGAAAACATTTCGGAATTTATTGAAACAATCTTTGGGGGAGCGATTTTTTTAGACGCTTCCGATATTCATATTGAAACAGAGGAATCTCAGGTTAAAATTCGTTTAAGAACCGACGGCGTCTTACAGGACGCCGCAACAATCAGCAGAAAATTGTACGAAAGTATTTTATCAAGAATTAAACTTGTTTCTGGCATTAAGTTAAATATAATTGATCGGCCCCAGGACGGCCGATTTAGTGTTTTATTGGAAGAAAAAGACGGCAAAGAATCAATTGAAATCAGGGTTTCCACCCTGCCCTCCGAGCACGGGGAATCAGTTGTTTTAAGAGTATTAAACCCCAAAAGTTTAATTGATTTAAATGCTTTGGGATTAAGGGAAGATTTGTTGACTATTTTTAAAAAAGAAATTAAAAAACCGAATGGAATGATTATGGTAACAGGACCTACGGGCTCCGGTAAAACTACCACCTTGTATGCTTTCTTGAAGACGATCCAGAGCGCGGAAATTAAAATTATCACCATTGAAGACCCGATTGAATATCATTTGGAAGGAATTTCCCAAACCCAGGTAAGGCCTGACAAGGGTTATGATTTTGCCTCGGGGCTCCAGTCAATTATGCGGCAGGATCCGGACGTGATTTTAGTGGGAGAAATCAGGGATTCAAAAACCTGTCAGATCGCCCTCCAGGCCGCCCTGACAGGACACTTGGTTTTCAGCACCTTGCACACCAACGACGCTACCGGCACCGTGGCCCGGCTTATGGTTTTAGGAGCGGATTTGGCCAACATCGGACCGGCAATTAATTTAGCGATTGCTCAAAGGTTGGTCAGAAATGTTTGCGATAACTGTAAAGAATTAAAAACCATTTCCCCTTTAGTTTTAGAAAAAATTAAAAAAGATTTAAGAGGGATGCCGAAAGAGGTAAAGTTTCCTAAGTTAACGAAAGATTCAAAAATCCCTCAGGCCAAGGGCTGTAAACACTGCAATTTTACGGGCTTCAGGGGGAGAATCGGAATTTTTGAAGTAATTTTAATGGATGATGAAATGGAGAAATTTCTTTTAAAAAATCCGTCCAGCGGCGCTTTCCGGGAAGAAGCGATTAAAAAGGGCATGGTTACCATGTATCAGGACGGCCTGATTAAGGTTTTAGAAGGAACTACGACCCTGGAAGAAGTGGAAAGAGTAACCGGAGGCGAAAATAAATGAAAAATGAATAAAAAAGCCCCAAAGATGGGGGCAACTTAGTTGCAGAAACAAAGTTTAGAATTATTCCGAGGAGTAGGTTCGCCTAAGCCAACCTATCCGGCTAAGAATAACTCCATGCCCCCATCTTTAGGGCTGATTCTATATTGTAATATATTATGTTAAATTTGTCAAGGGGTATAGTAATTATATCTCTTTTTCTTTTGAGTCAGCCTGTTTTTTCGGCCGACCCCCTAAACATAGTCATCAATGAAATTTCTTGGATGGGGACTGTAGAATCCAGCAACGATGAATGGATGGAATTGTATAACAACACCGGTTCTGCAATCAAC
>MHLY01000003.1:10993-44876 GCA_001821455.1 Candidatus Nealsonbacteria bacterium RBG_13_42_11 | reverse complement strand
CGCGATTCGGGAGGAACGCCCAAAAATCAAAATGGCGGGGCCGTCGCAAGAGCCGAAACCGAATTGGAGCCAGCGGAGACCGAACCTCCCTTGGCTTATCCTGAAGGGATTGTTTTCAGTGAAATACTGCCTTCTCCCGAAGGAGCTGACTCAGAAGGAGAATGGATTGAAATTTTCAACAGTAATGCTTTTGAGGTTAATCTTTCGGGCTGGCAAATTACCGACGCGCAGGGCGCTGTAAAAACCTATACTTTTCCTGAGGGAACTAAAATTAAATCAAAGGAATACTTGGTTGTTTCTCGGCCGACCACAAAAATCACTTTAAATAACGACGGCGACGAATTAAAGATGACTCAACCAAACAGTAAGGTGGTTGATAATATCGTGTACGAAGCTGCAAAAACGGGCGAATCTTACGGTCTTCTTATTAATAGCGCCGGAAAAAAAGAATGGATTTGGAGCGCCAATCTTACTCCTGGCGCCGAAAACGCAATTTTGGCTCCGGTTGCTCAAACTGAAAAAGAAAAACAAGGGCCCGACTCGGAAGAAAAGAAATTGGCAACAGTTGTTTCGGGCCTTAAAGGAACAACTGAAAAAGATGCTGATTTTTTACCGCCGGCGTTTCTGGCTTTAATCATTGCTCTCTTTTCGGGTTCCCTAATGCTTTTTTTGAAAAAGAAAGCCAGGTCTTCTCAAGGGGTTGAATTAAGATAAAAATCTGTTAAGATACTCTTGGAAACAAAATGTCAGGACACTCCCACGCCAAAACAATTAAACATCAGAAAGAGCTTACCGACAAAAAAAGAGGCCAGATTTTTTCAAAAATGGCCCGGGTGATTTTAGTTGCGGTAAAAAAGGGCGGCACTGACCCTGATACCAATTCCCAGTTAAGATTGGCGATTGAAACCGCTAAGAAGGTAAACATGCCGAAAGAAAATGTGGAACGGGCAATAAAAAGAGCTGCGGGCGAAGGGGCTGAAGAAAGTTTTGAAGAAATTTCATTTGATGCTTACGGTCCCGGCGGAATCGCGCTTATAATTGAAGGGATTACCGATAATAAAAACAGGACGTTGGGAGAAATAAAACAGATTCTAAACCAACACAACGGAAAATTAGCCAGCGAAGGATCGGTAAAATGGCTTTTTAATAAGCTGGGCGTAATAATTATAAACAGCCGGGAACAGGCCTCGGAAATAAAAAAAGAAGACCTGGAATTAAAAGCGATTGAGGCCGGGGCTGATGATACCTACTGGCACGATGACAGTTTGGATATTTACATGAAGCCCGAGGATTTGGAAAAAGTAAAGAAAAATTTGGAAGAAAAAGGAATTAAAATTGATTCCACCTCCTTGGATTTGGTGGCTAAGGAGGAAATAACCTTGGGCGGTGGAGAAAAAGCTGCCTGCGAAAAACTTTTTGATGCCCTGGACGAAAACGATTCCGTTCAGGAAATTTATTCTAATTTAAAAGAATAGCTCTATCCATGATCATACTTGGAATTGACCCCGGCACCGCCAGTACGGGCTACGGTGTAATTAAAAGACTTGAATCGAAAACTAAACGTTTCCGATGTTTGGATTACGGCGTAATCAAAACCCAGCCCATTTTCACCGCCCCCGAACGTTTAATGAAGCTGAATAACGACCTGGACAGATTAATTAAAAAATACCAGCCCGAGGTTCTGGTTATGGAAAGCCTTTATTTTTTTAAGAATTTTAAAACCGCTATTCCGGTAAGTCAGGCTGGAGGAGTAATCTTACTCACGGCCGCAAAAAATAAACTTCCCGTGCACCAATTTACTCCCCTCCAGGTGAAATTGGCCGTCGGCGGTTTTGGCAGGGCGGAAAAAGAAGTTGTCCAAAAAAAGATAAAATCTCTTTTAAAATTAAAAGAGGCCCCGAAGCCCGACGACGCTGCCGATGCCTTGGCCATTGCAGCCACCTTCTGTCTTTACAAAAGGCATAAAGCATAAACCCTTGACAATTTTTTTGAAAAGAATATAATTGCCATTAGAAACATCTGAGCATATAAACTTATATGCTTAGGAAAAGTCGATATTGAAAAAGAAATTAGCTCCGCAAAAAGCGGAGCGAAATAGTTAATAAGGAGAATATAAAATAAAAATATGATTTACGAAGAACAAGAACCTCAATCCTTTGTTAATCAAGAAGAAGGCACTGAGGAAGGTACTGACGAAGAAAAAACTCCTAAAGAAGAAAGTACCGAAGAAGAAACTCCTGAAATTTAGTTTCAGAAAACGCTTCTCAGAAACAAAAAATCCCGCCTATAGCGGGATTTTTTGTTTAAATAGATTTTATTTTGGCGAATTTTCTTTTCCCGGCCTGGATTATCAAACCATCTTTTGTTTCAACGTTTTTTCTCCAGTCGTCCTGAATTTTATTATCAATCTTAATTCCTTTTTGTAAAACTAGACGTCGGGCTTCGGACTTAGAAGAAACCAGTTTTGTTTTTACCAACAAATCAAGAATGTTCAGATTTTTATCTTTAATGTTAATTTCCGGTATTTTTGTCGGCAATTCTTTTTCTTTAAAGACGCGGTTGAATTCTTTTTCAGCCAAAAGGGCTTTTTCTTTACTATGACAGGTTGCCACAACTTCTCTGGCTAATCTGGCTTTAGCTTCTCTGGGTTTGTTTAAAAAATTTTTTACTTCATCTAGGGGAACATCGGTTAAAATTTCAAATCCCACCTTAATAAGAGAATCCGGCCAGGACATAATTTTGCCGTACATTTCTCCGCTTGGCGTATCCAGGGAAACCAGATTCCCTTCGGTTTTACCCATCTTTTTTCCTGCGGAATCGGTTAACAACCTAGTGGCTAAAACGAACTTTTCTTTGTTTTTCATTTTTTTTATCAAATCGCGGCCCGCCAGCATATTAAAAGATTGGTCATTACCTCCGATTTCCAAATCAACGTTCATGGCGACGCTGTCGTAGGCCTGAAATACGGGGTATAAAAACTCGTGTAAATGAATTTCTTTACCATCTTTTATCCGTTTTTGAAACATGTCCCTTTCCAGTAATCGGGCTACGGTAAAACAAGAGGCGAGCTTAAGCATGTCTGCCGGTTTTAATTTATTAGCCCACGCTTCGTTGTTTAAAAACTTAATGTTTGGCTTTTTTGTGTCTAAAATTTTGCCAATCTGTTTTTTATAATCTTTGGCGTTTTCTAAAACTTGCTTGCGGGTTAAGGGTTTTCTAAGAGCCGCCTTATCGGTTGGGTCGCCAATAGTAGCTGTAAAATCTCCTATTAAAATAATGATTTCATGCCCTAAGTCCTGAAATTGACGCAATTTTCTTAAAACCACCATGTGGCCGACATGAAGTTTGCCCGTAGGGTCAATACCAATATAAATCCTGAGTTTTTTGCCGGACCTTAAAACGCGCTCCAGCGCTTTGTGACTGGGATAAATATTTTCTACTCCTCTTGTTAAAGCTTCTTCAATTTTTTGGGAATTAATGTTAGCTTTCATGGATTTTATTTCATCTTATCAAAATTAATAAAAATTGCCAATTGGCCTTAATTTTTATAAAATAGAGTTGTGCCTTATCGGATTTTTCATCGTAAAACCTATCGGGAGAGCAAAGAAAGGAAGAAAGTTTCTCGTTTTGTTAAAATAACGGGGGGTCTTTTTTTGTTTCTCGTTTTTTGTTCTGTTGTTTTATTTATCTATTACGCGAAAGATCTGCCGCGGCCGGAAAAATTTACCGAGAAACAATTTGCTCAATCAACGAAAATTTACGACCGCACGGGAAAAGTATTGCTTTATGAAATTTACGGGGAAGAAAAAAGAACCTTGGTTTCCTTGAATCAGATACCTGACTTGCTAGAACAGGCTGTCATTGTCACGGAAGATATTAATTTTTATCACCATTTCGGAGTTGATTTTAAGGGGATACTCAGATCAGTCCTAATTAATTTAAAACTGAAAGAGGCGATGTATGGCGGTTCCACTATCCCCCAGCAGCTAATCAGGTCAACCTTTTTCTCCACTGAAAAAACTATCAGTAGAAAATTCAGAGAAATCGTCTTGGCTTTGGAAATAGACCGGCGTTATTCAAAAGACCAGATTTTAGAATGGTATTTAAACCAAATTCCTTTTGGCCAAAATGCTTACGGCGTGGCAGCGGCCAGCCAAACTTATTTTGAAAAACCAATTGAAAATCTTTCTTTGCCCGAGATCGCCACTTTGGCGGCTTTAATTCAGGCGCCGAGCTATTTGTCTCCTTTCGGGCCCCATAAAGACGAGCTGTTGGAAAGAAAAGATTATGTTTTAGGAAGAATGTTAAGTTATGACTTTATAACCGAGGAACAGTTTGAAGCGGCAAAAAAAGAAGAGGTTGTTTTTGTTGAAAATCCGGTTAAAATCCTGGCTCCCTATTTCACCCTTTGGGTGAAGCAGCAAATTACGGAAAAATACGGAGAAGATTTTTTAATGAAACAGGGATTGAAAGTTTATACTTCTTTGAATTGGGAAATGCAGCAAGAAGCCGAAAGGATAGTAAAAGAGGGGGTTGAAAGAAATAAGGCCTATAATGCCCATAACGCGGGCCTGGTTGCTATTGACCCGCAAACCGGAGAAGTATTGTCAATGACGGTCGGAACAGGTGATTATTACGCTTCATCATATCCTGAGAATTGCATTTCGGGAGTGGATTGTTTGTTTGACCCGAAATTCAATGTCACGCTCGGCACAAAAGAAAGCCCAGGGAGACAACCGGGCTCCGCCTTTAAGCCCTTTATTTACGCCACCGCTTTTAAGAAGGGCTATGACGACAAAACCATGGTCAGCGACGAGGCAACCAGTTTTGGGTTTTGGGGAGATAAAGAATATCTGCCCCAAAACTACGACGGCAAGTTTCGGGGCTTAATTACTTTAAGGCAGTCCTTGGCGCAATCCTTAAACGTTCCGTCCATAAAAGTCCTTTATTTAATCGGCTCGGAAAATAAAATAAACGCCCTGACTACTAATAATTTTATCGGCCAGGAAAATATAATAGCCGAAGGATTAAAAGAGAGTATTGAAACGGCTAAAAGCATGGGAATTACTACTTTAGACAAGCCCTTATCTTCTTACGGTCCGGCAATTGTTCTGGGCGGCGGGGAAGTAAAATTATTGGACATCACTTCGGCTTTCGGAGTTTTTGCGGCTGAGGGAATAAGAGTGGAACCGGTTTCTATTTTAAAAATTGAGGATTACCAGGGAAAAATTCTCGAAGAAAATAAAAAGGGTTCAAAAAGAGTATTATCAAGCGAGGTGGCAAAATTAGTCACCGACATTCTTTCAGATAACGACATGAGAACGCCGATGTTCGGCGCCCGGTCGCATTTATATTTTGAAAACTACAAAGTGGCGGCGAAAACCGGCACCACTGATGACTTTAGGGATTGCTGGACCATAGGTTATATTCCCTCGCTTACGGTGGGTGTTTGGGTTGGAAATAATAACAACGAGCCCATGATAAGAAAACAGCCCGCAGCAACAGTAGCGGGCCCGATCTTTCACGAGTTTTTAGAAAAGTTCCTGCCTAATCCCTTTAATTAGTTTTTATCGGCATCACCAAATAAAGATAAGATTCGTCTCCTTTCGCTTTTATTACTCCGGGCTTATCTGAACCGTTTAATTCTAAAATCACTTCGGTTTCTTTTTCTCTGCCCAGACCGATGTTTAACAATCCGTCCAATAAAAATCTGTAGTTAAAAGAAATCTCAAAGGGCTTGCCGTCAATTTTAGCGTTTAAGAAACTATTATATTCTCCCACGTCGGGATTTTGGCTGAAAATATTTAATTGATTCTTTTTGGGATCAATTTTTAATTTTACCTCGTTAATTTTGCTGCTGAAAAGCGAGGATAATTTAATCTGGTTAATAATCTCATTTAAAGAAACCTGAATTTTTGTTTCCGATTTTTTAGGAATAATTTCCTGGTAGTTCGGATAGTCGCCCTCAATCAACCGGGAAACAAGCTGGATTTTAGGGTGAGATGTTTCCGTCAGGCCCGTTTCAAAAAGAATCTGGTTCGGTGAAAAACATATGGTTAAATCTCCGCTTCCCCCGCCCAAAATATTAATAATTTCCTTAGCTGCCTTTTGGGGCAGAATTAAGGAATAATCCTTCGTTAAGTTATTTTTAGGGGATTCTAAAAAGATCTTTGTTTCACCTAGGCGAAAACTGTCTGTAGCCGCCATCACGATCAGGTTTTTCTGGAACAGAAAGTAAATTCCGGAAATTTCCGGTTTGGTTGATGAAAAACTGGCCACATCAACAACCCGGCTCAGGTTTTGGCAGAAAACCTGGCTTTTAATAACAACTTTTTCTTTGCTTATCACCTTTGGAATGATCGGGAAATCTTCCGGATTAAACCCCTTAATTGAAGTTTGATAATCGTCGCATTTGATTTTTAACGTTAAATCTTTTACTTCCAGTTCTACGGGTTTATCCGGCAGGAAATTAACAAAACTAGATAAAACGCGGGAGGGTACGGCGATTTTCCCCTCTCTTTCAGTTTTAACTAAAGACCACCAGTTAATTCCGACCTCTAAATCGGTCGTAGTCAGGTTGAGAAAGTTTTTTTCCGTTGAAATTAAAACGTTATTTAAAATCGGTAAAGTTAAAGACTTTTCAGAAATTCTTTCCACGGTATTAATTCCCTCTTTTAATTTTTCTTTCAAAATTACGGTTTTCATTTATTTAATATTTAAATTAATGTTATTAGCGTTGGGGAAAAGTTTTATTTTCTCCCGCTTCTCGCACAAAATTACCAAAGGATGAACAGTAGAAAGAATGGGGATTTTTAAGGTTTTTAATTTTTCCCCATTTTACACACTGAAAACCCTCTGTCTTATTAGGTCTAATTCATTGGTAAGATTTTCGTCATTCCCCAACTCCCTGGCAATTTTTTCACAGGCATGAATTGCGGTGGTGTGATCTTTTCCCCCGAATTTTCTCCCAATAAAAGGATAGGAACTTTTTAAAACCTCTCTTAATAAAAACATGGCAATTTGGCGGGGTTTTACCACTTCTTTTTTTCTTGAGATTGAAAGAATGTCCCTTTCTTTTAAGTCATAAAACTCAGCCACTACCTGAATGATTTTTTTAGGGTTGGCCACTTTGTTGGGAGACAAAAACAAGCTTCTTAGCAGAGATTTCGCCACTTCCAGATTGGGCAACTGTTTGTTTATCTGCTGATAGGCAATCAGCCTGTTTAGAGCGCCTTCCAACTCGCGGATATTTCTTTGAATGTTTGTTGCAACATAATCCAAGATGTCGTCGGGGAAATTAACTCCTTTTTCCTGGCTTTTTGCCTTCAAAATAGCTACTCTTGTTTCATAATCGGGGTAGCCGATGTCCCCAATCATCCCGCCTTCAAAGCGCGAGCGCAATCTTTCCGTCAGAGCGGGTATGGCCTTTGGCGGCCGGTCCGAAGATAAAATTATTTGTTTATTGTTTTCATATAAAGAGTTAAAAGTATGAAAAAATTCTTCCTGAGTTTTTTCCTTGCCGGCTAAAAACTGAACGTCATCCAAAATAAGAATGTCAATTGCCCGGTATTTTGTTTTAAAATTTTCCATGCTGTGATTTTTAATTGATGAAACAACGCCGGCAGTAAATTTTTCAGCAGCGATATAGCTTACTTTTTTTTGGGGAGAGTTTTTAATTACCGCATTGCCGATGGACTGGAGAAGATGGGTTTTGCCCACTCCCACGCCCCCATAAACAAAAAGAGGGTTGTAAACTAAGCCCGGTTTTTTTGCGACCGCTAATGCGGCAGCATGAGCCAATTCATTAAAAGAACCGACAATAAAGTTTTCAAAAGTATAACGAGGATTAAGATTCGTTTCTTTATCAACCTTAAACTCCTCAAAATCAAGCTGGCCGGCAGTCGGGACGGAAACCTGGACTCTTTTCAGGGTTTTCAGCTCGGATTTTCCAACAGAATATTTTATTTCCTTTATTTCTTTATCTAAATTGTATAAAATCTTAAAAATAGTTTTCCCATATTTGTTTTCCAGCCATTCTTTGGCAAAAGAGTTGGGCACTGAAACCATAATTTCCCCATCCTTAAAAGAAACGATTCCGGTGTCTTTAAACCAAGTGGCAAAATTGGCCTGGGAGATGTTAAGTTGGACCTGGGCAAGCACGGCTTGCCACAATTCTTCTTTTATCATGAAAATACAAAATCTATTTTATCAGCCAGTTCATTATACTATGGGGAATGGAAAAGTAAAACCCCGCACAAAGCCAAAATTTTGTTGATATTCTGGGGAAAACCTGTGAAATTGACCTTTCCGAATTATTAAGGTAAGATAAAAAACAGTATGTCAGTCACTTATCATAAAAAAAGCAAAAAAAGAAAAAGAACCCACGGATTTTTAAGAAGAATGAAAACTGTGGGCGGGAGAAGGACGTTAGCCAGACGAAGAGGCAAGGGCAGAAAGAATCTTACGGTTTAGAAACGGAAGCGGTTTTAAAATGCTACCAAAAAACAACCGGCTCAGGCAAAAAAAGGACATAGACAACGTCTTTAAAAAAGGAAAGGGGCTAAAGGAAGACTTTTTAATTTTAAAAACGGTTAAGAATGACTTGGGAAAAGCACGCTGCGGTTTTATTGTTTCCCAGAAGGTATCAAAAAAATCCACCTTAAGAAATAAAATCAAAAGAAAGTTAAGAGAAGCAGTAAGATTAAAATTTAAAACCATAAAGACCGGCACGGACAATTTATTTATTGCGATTCCGGGAATTGAAAAAAGGGATTTTCGCGAAATTGAAAAAACGATTGCCGCGCTGCTTAAGAGAGCAAATATCGTAAAATGAAAATGATTAAAAAGCTTTTTCTGAAATTAATTAAAATTTACCAAATTTTTATTTCGCCAAATTTAGGATTTAACTGCCGTTTTTATCCGAGCTGTTCAGAATACACAGTTTCGGCGATTGAAAAATACGGGATATTTCAAGGAATAGCAAAAGGAATTTGGAGAATATTGCGATGCAATTCTCTTAATAAGGGCGGCGTAGATTTGCCGTAATTTTTTTAAAATGGACTTTTTCATTTCCGCTTTCAATAAAATATTGTACGAACCCCTGCTTAATGCACTGGTTTTTCTTTACCAATACCTGCCGGGCCATGATTTTGGGATAGCCATTATTGTTTTAACGGCCTTAATTAGGGTTGTTCTCTACCCTTTTATGATAAAATCCATCAAGTCTCAGAAAGCGATGTCGGAACTTCAGCCCAAAATTCAGGAGGTTCAGGAGAAATACAAAAACGACAAGGAAAAACAGACAAAAGAAATAATGGCTCTTTATCAGAAAGAGGGAGTTAACCCTTTCGGAGGCTGTTTGCCGCTCTTAATACAATTACCCGTTCTGATCGCTCTTTACCAGGTTTTTTGGAAGGGACTGAGACCCGAAGCCATGGGCTTGCTTTACAGTTTTATTCCCAACCCCGGGACGATTAACCCCAGCTTTTTAGGAATAATTAATTTGGCCCAGGGCAATATGATACTCGCGGTCTTAGCCGGTCTTACCCAGTTTTTCCAATCCAAAATGATGATGGCTAAAAATAAAAAAACAGACAAAAAAACCGACCAGATGTCCCGATTTTCAGACGTCATGCAAAAACAAATGCTTTATTTTTTCCCGATTTTCACAGTTTTGTTTTTATGGAAACTGCCCTCAGCCATCGGCCTTTACTGGATAGTCACTTCCTTATTTTCCATTTTGCAGCAATATTTAATACTAAAACCAAAAGCAAAACCTTATGAGCCCGCAAAACCTTGAATTAATTAAAAAAACCGTTGAAGATTTTTTTCAAAAAACAACTTTTTTAGTTGAGATCGGTCTTTTGTCGGAAAAAGACGGAGCTATACACATTAATTTAAAAACCGAAGAGCCCCAGATCCTGATCGGGGAAGGCGGCCAGACCTTAATTGAAATTCAGCATCTTTTGAAAGCGATTTTGAGAAAAAAAATTGAAGAACAGTTTTTTATTGATTTGGATATTAATGATTATAAGAAGAAAAAAACTGAGTATTTAAAAGAAATGGCCAGAACGACTGCTGACGAAGTGTCGCTGACTAAAAAAGAAAAACAGCTGGCATCTATGCCAGCCTACGAAAGAAGAATTATTCACTTGGAACTCGCCGACCGAAGTGACGTTATTACGGAAAGTATCGGAGAAGAACCCGAACGAAGCGTACTAATTAAGCCCCGTCCCTAATGTTGGATTTGTGGTAAAGTAAGCGTTAATAAATCGGGGTTAATTACCTGTAAAATAAGATAAGAAGCTAAAATAATCAATAAACCCAGAAGCGCTGAGGTTATTCTTTCTTTTGCATTGCCGATTTTTGACGGGTTTCCGGTTGAAGTTAAATATTCAAAACCGCCCCAAACCAGCATTACAAATACGGCCAAGCCGGAAATTGCTATTATAAAATAATAAAGCTGGGCAATAAGCTGATTTAACGGCATATTTAAATCAAGGTTTAAAAATGACGGATAAGTTAAATTAAGATGTCCTTTAGGCATCGGCTGAGAACCCGGAACAGAACCACCGCAATCCGCTGGGCAATTATTAGCATTTTCTTGTGGCGGGCTACAAATCGTATCGCCGCAACCCGCCCCACCATAAGTTATTTCTACCGATGAAAGAGTGTCGTTAAAATCAATATCCACAAAGTTAGCAACATCGGTTGTGAAGATTTGGGATAGACACTCTCCGTAATTAGCGGCTTTGCATAATTTAACATTATAACCCGGAGATATTTTCATTGATGAAACTTCGTCGTTCCAGGTGTCTGCCGAAGGAAATCCCTCTAAAATCAAGAGGAAATCATTTAGATTAGAGACGTTTGATGTAAACACGTGTGCTTCTGTTTCGCTCCCAACCGTTAGTGGCCCCTCGTAATTAGCAGCAATATAAAGAATAACGCCGCCACCCGTTCCTCCACCTGGACGACAGTCATTAGGACAATTCGCGTTAGTTTCTCCTGCACCTGTATCACAATGCTCATCATTATTACAAATCTGAGTACAAATTCCATTTAAACAACCATATCCAGTACAGCAAAACAGATTTGAGTTTGTAAGACTACAAGAAGCACCTAGCGCCTTGCAAGAAGCTTGCGTTTGGCAGGCTCCCGCTCCATTACAGAAATCACCGTTACCAGATGTCCCGGGGCACTCATTATCGGGGTCCATACCGTTTGGAACATTTATGCAAGCACCAAACCCTTCTGCATCGTCACAATATTTACATATGTCGGAGCAAACCGAATCACAACAAAAGCCGTCTATACAAGTGTTATTACAGCACTCGCTATTATTGGCACACGGGTCACCCTGATTTTTACACGCAGGAACCTTACAGGTACTGTATGGATTAGCACAGGTTTCCCCGGTGCCACAACACATATTATTACACTGACAAACAAAGCAGGCGCAATCTCCAAACGGACCACATCCGTAATCTCCTGGAAGATACCATTTTTGAAATAATTTAGGCCCACAGTCTCCATAGCACATATCAATACTCATGCCCATTTTACATTGGTAATAAACGGGGAATCCTCGACTTAGGGCGGCGGATGCCCAGTCTTTACATACTTCACAGCATTGATCTCCAGATGCACAAGAAGCGCCGGGATTAAGCACGGCAGCGTCTGCAATCCCTGGAAAAACAAAACTAATAAAGATTATTACAGACAATAAAAGCAATAATTTTTTCATAGAATTTTATTTATTATACCACAAAACTATAAAGCCGTTTCTCCCCGAGCCATTTTTATTTTTGCGACCTCTTCCGGGGCAGTGGTGATAAACTGATCTTCGGTATAAGAAGCTTTTACCGCTATTGCTACGTGCTTTTGGCCGGCGAAAAATATTCCTTCCCCTACCTCGGCCTCCAATAACAGATATTTTTCTTCTTCGGTTAGGTTGAAAGTTTTTTTCAGTACATCAATAGTAGCCGGCGACTGCTTCATTAAAAGCTGGATTGAGGAATTGGTAATAATCGGCTGGCCGTAATTGGATTTCATAAAATCATTTACATCCTGGGTAATAGTGGTTACTCCCAGCCAGTATTTCCTGGCTCTTTTGCAGATACCGAAGAGGAAAGAGGCGCCGTCCTCGGTTCGCATCAGCCACCAGGCCTCATCAATCACCAAGATTCTTTTTTTCAATTCCGAGCGGACTTTATTCCAGATAAATCTCATAATGATAAACATGGCTATGGGACGCAGCTCATCTTCCATGTCCCTGATGCCGAAAGATATAAAAGCATTATCCATGGAAACATTAGTGGGCTGGTTAAAGAACTGGGAGAAAGTTCCTTTAGTAAACTTCCTCACTCTTCTTACCAGGGATTCACCTCCTTCCATCCCCTCAAGAACCATCTCAAAATCAGACATTAAAGGAATTTTTTCTTGCCAGGTATTGGAGTCGGTGTCTGGAGTAATGTCTTTTGCCGCATAAGTTTCTGTTAAAGCCCGGTCAATTATCGCGTCTTCTTCCGGGGTCAAACCGCCCAGCATAATTCGCAAAAGTCCCACTAAATTAATAATATTTGACCTTAAAACATCTTCTGGTTTCTCGTCTTCCCTTGGGGTCGGTAAATCAAAAGGATTAATATGGCTTGGTGAAGCAAGAGACATATTAAAAAAAGAACCGCCGACCGCCTCAGACAAGGCCTGATACTCGTTTTCCGGGTCTAAGATAATAACATCCACTCCCAGCATTAAAGAACGCAAAATTTCCAATTTTACCGCATAGGATTTTCCGGAGCCGGCTTTGGCAAAAACAACAGAATTGGCGTTTTCCAGGGAAAACCTGTCAAATAAAATCAAAGAATTATTGTGCCTGTTGATTCCATATAGAATTCCTTCGTTTGAGCTTAAATCAAAAGAAACAAAAGGAAAGGTTGAAGAAATGGGCTCGGTGTTCAGCGAAGTATGAACCATTAATTGGTCCAAGCCGTAAGGAGAAGAACTGTTGAACCCTTCCCTTTGCTGATAAAGAGCCGGTTTTATATAAATTAATCTTGATTCCAGAACCGACCTTAAAGTGGTTTCAATTTCTTTCAATTCCTTTTCCGTGTTTGCGTAAGCGGTTAAATAAAGGCCGAACTTGAACATTTTTTCCTGGGCGGTTTGCAATCTGTCTCTTAATCCTTCCAAGTCCTGATAAGCGGTTTCCAAAGCCGGGTCTCTGATCAGTCCCTTTTCTTGCCTTTCCATTATTTCCGCCTGAACCTCGGCCACTTTTTTCATTAACCGTTTTAACATCTGGCCGGTTTCGGTGGGGTAAATGTGAAAACCGATATCCATGGGCGTGTCCATATTAATGATCGGGGAAAACCAGGCCGTACTGAGATATCTCGGGTAAGAAAAGATAAAAAAAGATTTGGCCAGTCTTTTCCCGAGTTTTAAATAGTCGGAAGAAATCAATATTGAAGAAGGAGCAATAATGTCTTTTGCCCCGATGGCCGGCGCTTCAAAAATCTTCTCCGGTACCCTTGTTTTGGATTTTAAAAAAGGTAATTTTATCATTGGATTAATTCTGAAGGAATTTCAGGATAATAACCGACCTCAGCCTCATCAGGGTGATACAAGCTCCAGAAAAGTTCAATTAAATCAGAAGTATTCAAAGGAGCACAAGTAAGCCCGCACCTTCTTAAGCCTAAAGCGACAAATTCCATTCTTTGCCAGAGTTGGGATTTTGCCCTTTGGAATTGGTCTTCGCTTGGCGTTCCATCCGTTTTCTTTTTTGCGCTCGGGAAACCTGGAATTTCAATTAAACTAAAAGGCACAACGACAAAAAAGTTCTTGGATAGAATTTGTCCGCCGGCAATCAGGTCTTTTATAAATTTTTGGTATTCAGAGATTTGAATTTTCAATAATTCGTTTTCCTGGGTTTTTTCCAGCTCTTTTAATTTTTCCAGATAACCGGTAATATTCAAAGTTCTTGACTGAACAACAATTTCCAAGGGGAAATCAAGGGAATTTAAAAAATTCTGAAACTGATAAATAGTGGCATTCTGCTCGTCTTCTGACTTCAAGGCAAAATTCTGGGAAGAAACCATAATTACCCCCCTTAAACCCTTGTTTTTCAATATAAAAACCCCCTCTTTAACTTGTTCCATTTCCAAAAATTGTTGAGTTGACGCTTGTGGCATTATTGATTAGTTTTGGTTTCAATTTCAGTGCTTAATTTTTTTAACCGGCTTCCTTTGACGATTTTTAGAGGGAGCCCCTCTTCAGCCTCATCTATGTCCTTTTTTATTTCTTTTTCAAAAACCGTAATCGGTTTTTCGCTTTTTTTCCAAATATACATTTTAGGAGTTAAGGAAAACCTTAAGAAATTGCTGAGAATGGTGGGTACGCCCCGGCCGCCTATTTTTAGGAAAGCCAAAACTAAAGCCGTCATTCCTAAAACAATACAAGAAAGAAAAAATACGGAAAAAGGCACTGAAAAATAGAGAATAAAACAAATACTCCCCGCTATCCCGAAATAGATGAACTGTTTAAAAGTTAAAGGCCCTACTATTTTCGCTTCGTGCTCAATAAATTGAGGAACAGTAAAGCGCATATTTATTCAATCGGTTCTCTATATGTATCTGCTTTAGATGGTGTTGCTGTTTTTTCTTCAGCCGGTAATTCTTTCTCGCCTGTTTTTAGCGGAATCGTTTCCGGTTTCTTTTCTCCTGTGGCAATCCCGATATTATATAATTGTTCCAAGGCCGGTTTGACCGGATAAAAAACAAACCGATTAATTTCATGAGCAATCTTTTTCGCAATCTCTGTTTCTAAGCCCAGCTCTTTTTCCAAGGTTTTCTGAAAGTCTTCCGGTAGTAAAACCCCAAGTAAGACTCGACCACTATAACGAGCAATCTCAGTAATTTTTTCCAAACTTAAATCGTTTCTATCACAAACATCAAAGATGTTTTCGGCAGTTTCATCAGAAAAAATAGCATTTTTTAATTCGTCTGAAATGTTTTGAAAATATTTCCAGTATTGTTCTTGGGTTAATTCTTTGGTCATATTATTGACAAATTTTAATTATATTGTATAATTAAGACAGTTTTTTATTATAGTGAAAGGGAAATTTGAGGGTAAAGGAAAGGAGGAGCAAAGAACCATGTACAAGCTCGAAAAAGCGTATAATAATCTGGAAACAGAAATCACGGGCGGTAGAAAACCAAAAGCAAAAATTGGAGAAGAAGCGCTAAGGACCGCAGTTAAAACCCTTAAACAAGTGAAAACGCTACAGAGAGATCAACAGCTTTCATTCTCGGTGATTGATAGGGTTTGCAAGAAAGCACAGGCTGTGGAAATAAAACATGTTCAGTCAGAGGTGGGTCGCATTCTTAATGAGGCTGCCGTAGCAATTGCTGCCACTAATGATTTCCAGTTAATTTACGAAATTCGACGGAGAGCACTGGAGGTTTTGAAAGTTAGTGGAGATTCGCAAAAGAGGCCTCAAGCACTGTTGGCGCTTCGAGAAATACTTCAATCAAAGACCAAATAACATTCCTTTCACTACGTGACTTTCGGGGCGGGAGCTTTTCTTCTGCCCCGATTTTATTTACCAAAGATCTTTTAATTTTTGTTTTTCTGTGGTAAGTAATCCTTTTTGCGCAATATCAATTTTAACTTTACCGGCATTAAAAGTATTCCGAGCATTAATCATCTCTTGTTGGACGGCGGCTAAATCGGCCGGGGGAGTTGTTGGTTTAGATTTTAATCCTTCAAATCTTTTTTTAGTTTCCTCAAAAATTTGCTGTGATTTCTCAAGTTCCTTAGTCAATTCGTCATATTTTTTCTCAAAACTTCCAATTCTTCCTTTAATTTCTGCTTCGGTAGGGATAATTTTCCCCGCCCCAGTCACAATTTCTCTAATTAATGCTTTAGTTTGGGTTGGAGTATCTTTTCTATAATAATCTCTAAACATTATTTGTTCGTTGCCGCTGTAAGCTTTTCTTAATTCATTTTTTTGGTCAGATCGGGTTGTTTGCGCTAAACCTCTAGCTTCTCCCAATATTTTTTGAAGGCCTTTTTTATCAAATTGGCCTGCTACGCCTTTTGGAGGCCCAAAACCTCCTTCCTGGGCAGGATTACTGAAGGTCCACATGGCACCCCTCGGATTTTTCATAGCCCATTTTCTAAAATCATCTTTTGTTTCTCCCCGCCGGTCTATTTCTTCCTGAATGCCATTTACAACATCTCTCCCGAAATTTTTTGCAATTGCTCCCAATTGGTTACCACTAAAAGTGTCAACAATAACCCGTATTGTTGTTTTGTCTTTTAAAGAATTCGCGCTCGTGTGGCCGATATCATCGGGGGTTACTTTCCCTAATATATTTTCCATTATGTTTTTGTGTATCGTTTCTCCTTCTTCCTGTTTTTCTGCCCCAAGCTCTGCCATACCCGGATCTTGTAACTGGGTAGATCTGTCTATAAGTGCCGCTCCCTCTTTTGTTTTTTCGTTTCCTTTATGCCATTCTTCGGGGGCGATCATTTCCGCCATTTTCCCATCCGGTAGCCATCTTGCCGGATTCTTTATTCCATTATCCCACATCCGCTTTGCCGAAGCTCTTCCCATATCTTGTGCTTTTTCTTTATCTTTATCTATTAATCCCTTATCAACCGCCTCGTCCCATTTTTTGGTTTTAAGCAAGGCATAGACAGCTTGATCTTTCCTCAATTGGCGCGTACCAGGAGGTAATTTATCGGCATCCCTGAACTTTTGGGCCAATTCCTCCGTAGAAAGATTTTTCTTAATAAGCTCTTCTCCCCCCCGCTCAGTTTTACGCGTCAATTCCCCTTCCGCACGTGTTTTTAATCTTTCACCCCCTGATTCCATAGTTTTTCCTGTTAATTCCATCCCCTTACCTACAACTTTTGAAAACGGCCTACTAATAGTTTTAAAACCTTTCGGCATTTTTTCAGAGAGTTGTCCCACTCTCGCACCCATGGTTGCGAGTCTTCCGCCTGCTCCAGCTAATCCTCCTCCAATTCCAGCTCCAGCCGCCAATCCGAGACCGCCGGTAGCTACTGCCACGGCAGCTACGCCCGCTAATTTCATTCCTTTTTGCACTCCGTCTATAACCGCATTGGCGAAAGCGGGCATATTTTTCCTGCTTTTTTTGTATCCGATATAAAGCATAACAAAAGAAACAATAGGAGCGAGTAGGTTTGTAAGGAGCACAGCAAATCTAGCAGAAAGATCTGAAAGATCTAATTTTGTAGCAGCGGTTTCAATTCCATGCCCTCCCTGACTGCCCAAATTTGAGCTTACAAACGTATCTCCTATATCAGTACTGCTAGATAAAACCAAAAAGGAAAGGTAGAGGAAAAAGCCGATTGGTATTCCGATCATTGCCCATTGGATAAGGTTCTGCCACCATTCTTTCCAGTATTTTCGGGTTGCTGGTAGAATGTAAAAAACGAAAGCAACAGGAGATATAATTACCAAAATCCAAAGAATTACAATCCGGACAATAAATAAACCGGAAATCATTAAAAGAACATAACTGGCGAAACCCCAAAAACAAACCAAGACTATACCGTGAAGAAAAGATCCTATCGTAACAATTAGTGTCTCCGCAAAATTTCCCCAATTCATCCACATATCCATTAAAGTTTCAAAATAGTCCCAAGCGCTTTGCCACACCAAGTCCAAAATATTAGAACTCCAAGAACCAATCTGGCTTAAAAAAAAGTTGGTAACAATATTTGTGATGTCAACAATAAAACCGACAATTACAGGACTAAAATTGATTAAAAGAGCAATCAGGATTAAAAGCGGAAAGAGTTTTTTGGCTTCATATTCCTTTATTCTTAAGATGGTGGCCAAGCCGATAAACACCAAAATTAAAATAATGAACATATTGGCAAAGTCTCGAGTAACAGTCCATCCGGCGCCAATCACTCCAACATCGCCAGGCATTACACTGACCCTGAAACAAATCTGTGCCGCCCAAGTTAAAATACCAGCCATGATGTAATAAATAAATCCAAAAACCAAAGCAAGAATAAAAAGAATTAAACCGTTAAAAAACGCTATCATTCGAAGAGTAATACCATAAATAATGTCCATTACCCAATCACCAGCCCAACTAAATGGGTTCCACCACTGCGCGGAGGCAGGCAAAGGCATTAAAAACACAAATAATCCCAATCCTAATATTAAGAATAGAGTTTTTTTGCCTTGAAAAATCGTTTTTAAGAATTTCGTCATTTAATTGAACGTTGTTTTATTATACCACAAATTTTAAAAAGGTATTTGCCACCAGCGGCCAAAAATGCTGATTTGGTAGCCGAGAAGGGATAAAATCAGATTAATAAATAGCCAGGCCAAAAACATGATTCCGTAACCGATCCCAGCTGATTTTAGAATTGATTTTACTCCTACCATCGTGCTTGGGGCACCCATTGAGAAATAATAAATTACACCAACAGCTAAAATTAATAAAACCAAAACAATTAATCCCAATTGCCATAAAATAAAATCAAGTATATTTTTAAGGAGTAAAAAAACATGCTTATATTCACAAGGCACGCTTTCGTTTTGAGGTGGCGGCGTGTTTGGATCATCGTATTTCCGGCCACAGGGAACTATACCGCCGAAAAAGCCAGCTGGTGCAAAAACTACCTGAAACGTTGTTAAATCGCTGCAATTACAGTTTTCACCTGTTGTATCATTGCAGGAACAAACCGCCCAGGAATAATTCCCGGGCACCAAATCATTAATTGTTTTAGAACCGTAATAACCAATTGTTTTTTCTTCTTTAATTTCACCGCCGGTTTCAACGTGATATTTATAAAAAGCTGCCCCGGTATTGCTCCATTTAAGTTCAATTTCACCGGCATAAACCTGGGCATTTTCTTTAGGATAAATAATAGTTGGTTTTATTAATGTTGTTGGTGGAGGGGTTGGTGTGGGGGGCGGGGAGGGTGCAGGTGGCGTAGGAATGATGCACTCAGGACAACAAGAAGGCGAAAGCGGACAGCAATAACTTTCACCGTTTGCCACGTCGTAGCAATAATCCCTTTCTTCTACGATTTCCCAAGAATAAGTGCGTCCCACTCCGCTAAAATTATCTTTACATTTTTGGATACCCTCTTTGGACAACCTGGAATCTGAGCTCGAAAAATATGACGACCAGTCCAAGCATTTATTAGTATCTTCTTCATCGTTTTCGTCTTGGCTTTTCACCGTATTTGTAAAAAGAAAAATTCCAGCAAATATAAACACTATTGCGAATAAAACTACCCCTTGTTTTTTATTAATTAAAGAAAACATTCTGCAATTTTAACTATTAATCTATTTTAATGTATTAACCAAATTTAGCCAATCTTCTACAGTTAAAGTTTCAGCTCTTTGGGTAGGATTAACCCCATTTGTTAAAAGCCAGTTTTTGACCTGCTCCCGGTTAATTTTTAGTCCGTTGGATAAATTATTGATTAATTGTTTTCTCGGTTGCAAGAACCCCACCTTCACAATTTTAAAAAACAGTCCGCGGAGAACATTTCTCCGTGAATTGGTGGGGGTAATTTTAATGATGGCGGAGTCAATCTCGGGTTCGGGCCAGAAGGATTTTTTTGAAACAAAAGAAAGGATTTCAGGTTGGGCATAAAACTGGACCGAAACCGCCAAAATACTCATATCAGGGGGCTTGGCGCAGACTCTCCGTCCGACTTCTTTCTGAACCATTAAAATCATGGTTAGGGGCGGTGTTTCTATTTCCAGAAATTTCCTGATAACCGGCGAGGTGATGTAATAAGGGAGATTGGCAACGATTTTGTATTTAGTATTTGGTATATAGTATTTAGTATTAATCTTTAGGATGTCCCCTTTTATAATTTCTACGTTTCTAACATTCTGACTTTCCAGCAAATCCTGCAGGATTCCGCACATTTTAAGGTCTTTTTCAACCGCAATTACCTTTTTAACTTTTTTAGCTAATTCCAGGGTTAAGGTGCCGATTCCTGAACCTATTTCCAAAACCGTATCATTCTCTTTGAGTTCGGCTGACCCAATAATCTTGTCTAACACCTCCTCATCAACCAAAAAATTCTGACCCAGGCCTTTAAGGGGTCGAATTTGGTACTTTTGGAGCAGGTCTTTTACGGTTTTTAGAGAAGTGAGGTCCATTAAAACATTTTAACACGATTTCCAATAAATAAGCCGGCTGTGAATAAAACCCTTGACTTATTAGCAGATAAAGGTAAATTAGAAAAAGTAATGTTATCTTACCTTAAAAGACGTTTTCGTTTAAAAAGTGGGTCCTTAAAAGACCCCTGCTGTTTTATTGGGTTAGTTTCAGTAATTTTGCTAGTTTTAGTGTTTTTGCTGCCCAATTCCATTTTAAAATCCGGCTCTGAGAAAGCCGATTTTTCGTTAGCCAGCATCTCAAAAGCGTTGAAAGCGCCTCAAAAACAGGATTTTTCCCTTAGTCAGGCCAATAAATTCCTAGCCGAGTCTCCGGAACTGCTGACGGTTGGAAATTGCAGCTTGAAATCCGCCACTCCGCCAGTAACCTTCTCTCCCCAGGCTTTAGGCGCGTTAGTAGAGGGCTACGAAGCTGAAGATGTTAAAAAAGCAATTACAGAGTATCTGGTTGAGCCAGGTGATAATTTATGGTCAATTGCAGAGAAGTTTGAAGTGTCTTTAAATACTATCCTTTGGGCAAACGATTTAAACAAAAATTCTCTGCTTCAAACCGGCCAGAAATTAATCATCCTGCCGGTTTCAGGCGTTATTCATCATATTAAATCAGGCGATACGGTTTCTTCCGTTGCCCAGAAATATAAAGGAAAGAGCGAGGAAATAATTGCCTTTAATAGTCTTTCCGGCGAAGGAGACATCTATATAGGAGATATTATAATTGTTCCCAACGGAGTCATATCGGTTCCCACGACGCAGTACGCTCCCCTTTGGGTTCCTTTAGCCTCAAGCTATTTTATCTGTCCCATTGCCGCTCCCTGCAGAATCACCCAGGGGCTTCACTGGTATAACGCCATTGATTTCAGCCACGGCCAGTGCGGCGAACCGATTTATGCCGCTGCCGCCGGGCAAGTTCTTAAAGTTCAATTAACCAATTCTACTTCTCGTTGGGCATTTGGCGGTGCGGGAAATTCCTTAAGTATTTTGCATCCCAATGGCGTAGTAACCAGTTACGGCCATATTGCCGTAAGCTTGGTAAATCCCGGAGACCAGGTTTCCCAGGGCCAGGCAATTGCTTTAATGGGCGGACAACCGGGAACCCCGGGAGCGGGATTATCCACCGGCTGCCACGTACACTTCGGAGTTTCGGGCGCCAGAAATCCCTTTGCCAGGTAAAAATATTAGACAGCCTAACTTTAAAAAGCCGTTTTAGACGGCTATTTTTATTTACATTATTTATTTAAATATTAAGCTACTTGTCTTGGCACTTCAGGCACAATCTGGTTTCGGGAGAAATTTTTAATTTTTCAATTTCTATTTCTTTGCCGCATTTTTCACAAACGCCGTATTTTTCTTTTTGAACTTTTTCCAAAGCCAAATTAATGTTTTGCAGTTTTGTTTCCAAGCCGTGTTCTATCGGCAAAAGAGTGCTGTATTCCTCCACTTCATCAGCCGCTTTTTCCAAAGCAGCTGATCCTGTTTCCCCGCCGTTAAATTTCGGGAAAATGGTATCCCAGTCGCCTTTTACCTTATCATCTTTCTTGGCAAATTTTTCCAAAGCCCTTTCCGTAATCTGTTTTTCTTTTTCCAGTTTTTCCCTTAACTCCTCAATCAATTTTTTATTCATGGCATTTTTTCAATTAGTTTAATCATGCTTTCCCCCGAAGAAGTCAGGAGAAAGTAATTGTTGATAGTCGACCAGCAGATGCCAAAGTTAGTTGGCGGAAAAGAAACGTAGCGGAAAGTTTTGCCCTTATAACTCGCGGTTTTAAAATAGGGATACGCTGCCGGATTAGTTTTTCCCAAAACGGCAAAAAGTTTTTCCGTATCTTTTTCCATGGTTGTTTCCCAGTCCCTTGTTGAGGTGGCAAAGCCTTCTAACTCTTTAATTTCAGCCACAAAACCCAAACGATTTAGATTTTTATTGGAATACAGAAAGAGAGTGAAATCATTATTTAATTTATCCAGAAAACCTTCGGGAGCAGCCACTTCAAATGCCTCAAAAAATTCTTTCAGGCCTAAAACCGTATTTTGTTCCGTATTTTTGATTAAAATACGGGTAAGGGTATTTTCTCCGAGGTTTTTAGCCAAGACATTAGCCAAAGAAGTAGTGGCTTCCGCCAAAGACGTAATTTCTATTGTTTCCGTGGCGTCAGCAGTAATTAAAGAAAGAGGAATAATAATTTCGGGAATTTCAGGAGTTGTAGTTGCAGTAGTGGTTGTCGTTTCTTCATCAGGAGGAACAATTTCTTCTTTGGGTTCCTCAACTTTTCTCATTACAAAAAACCAATAAAAAAACCCTCCAATTATCAAAAGGACGGTTAATACCATTCCTGCTCTGACTAAAATTTTCTGGAAAGAAGAAGGTTTTTTGGGAAGAATTTTGGGAATTAAGGTTACGGGTATTTCTTTCTCGCTTTTCAGTTCTTCTTTTCCCAGCCTTTCCCTTATTTCCTCAGCCGGCTTTAATGAGGCGATCTTTTCTCTTTCTTCCTGGGCCTCTAATTCTCTTAATTTCGCCGCATCCTTTCTTAAGGTAACAATTTCCTCTCTTTTCAAAAATTCCTTTTTTTCAGCAATTTCTTTTTCTTCGGTTTCGGGGGTAACCGGCTTTTCTTCGATTGGATTTATTTCTTCCTCTTCTTTTTGGGTAAAATCTTCGTCCATTTATTTTTTTTCATCTTTAGCTTCTTTTAGAGAAAGATTTATTCTTCCCTGTTCGTCAATGGAAATCACTTTTACCGGTATTACGTCGCCAACCTTAACAATGTCTTCCACTTTTGCCACCCGATAGGGAGCCAGTTGGGAAATATGGACCAAACCTTCCTGGCCCGGCAGAATTTCTACAAAAGCGCCGAAGTTCAGAATTCGGGTTACTTTTCCCTGAAAAGTTTCTCCCACCATGACTTCTCGGGTAATATTTTTTATCCAGGAAGTTGCCTTATCGGCCGCCTCTTCTTTTTCAGCCGTGACAAAAATTTTGCCGGTATCTTCAATATCAATTGAAACCCCGCACTCGGCGATGATGGCATTGATAACTTTTCCGCCCGGTCCGATTACCTCCCTGATTTTCTCGGGATTGATTTGTAAAATAATAATTCGGGGGGCAAAAGGAGAAAGCTGTTTTCTCGGCTCAGCAATTACTTTTTCCATTTTCTCCAAGATTTGAAGCCGGGCCCTTTTCCCCTGCTCCAAAGTTTTCTTTAAAATCTCGTCTGTAATCCCGTCAATTTTGACATCCATTTGGATGGCCGTTATCCCCTTTTTGGTGCCGGCCACTTTTAAATCCATGTCTCCATGGTGGTCTTCGGGACCCTGGATATCGGTTAAGATTTTGTAATTCCCTTCATTGTCCTGCATTAATCCCAAAGCAATGCCGGTAGCCAATCTTTTTAAAGGCACGCCCGCATCCATTAAAGCCAAAGAAGAACTGGAAACCGAAGCCATGGAAGTTGAGCCGTTAGAAGAAAGAATTTCAGTGACTATTCTGATAGTATAAGGAAAATCATCAAAACCGGGGATAAGGGGCAAAAGAGCTCTCTCGGCCAGCATGCCGTGGCCGATTTCTCTTCGGCCCGGTCCTCTTAACGGTTTCACTTCGCCCGTGGAATAGGGCGGGAAATTATAATGGTGCATAAAACGTTTTTTCCCCCTAGCTTCCATGCCTTCCAGCAATTTGACGTCTCCGGGCGCTCCCAAAGTTAAAATAGACAGAGATTTCGTTTGGCCTCTGACGAAAAGGCCGGAGCCATGGGTTCTTGGCAATAATCCCACTTCGCATTCTATTTGCCTTAACTCGTCCAGTTTTCTGTCATCGGGTCTCTTTTCCGATTTTAATATATTTTCATGGATTATTTCATTAATTTCATTTTCAAAAATTTCTTTCGCAATTCCCTGTTTTCCGGAATGGTTCTGCTCAACAGAATAAAGCAATTCGTCCTTCAGTTGATTTAAGCCCTGCATCCGGCCGGATTTCAGCGGCTGGTAAAGGGCTTTTTCCAATTTATCTTTTAAAAACTCCTTAATTTCTTTTTCCAACCCCAGGTCGCTGTTAGATTCCGCAATTTCAACTTTTTCTTCTCCCAATTTTTTAGCAATCTCATTTTGGAAATCAATTAATTTTTTCAAATTAGGCTTGGCAAACTTCACTGCCTCCAAAACAACGTCTTCTTCAACTTCATTTCCCTCGGCTTCAATCATATTAATTAAGAGATTATTGTTTTGTTCCAAGCCAGCCAGGGCCAAATCCAGGTCATTCTTTTCTCTTTCGGAATAGGTCGGATTTAAAATTAATTTATTGTCTGTTTTTCCTATTCTTAAAACAGCCAGAGGGCCTGACCAGGGGATATTGGAAATGGAAAGGGCCAGAGAGGCGGCAATCAAGCCTATTTCATCAGGGTCGTTTTCTCCGTCCCAGGAAAGGCAAGTAACAACAATTTGAACCTCCCTTTTTAGGGACTTGGGGAATCTTGGCCTGATCGCTCTGTCAATAAATCTGGCGGTTAAAATCGCCTCGTCAGAGGGCCGGCCTTCCCTTCTCATATACCTTGAGCCCAGAATTTTTCCGGCGGCATAATATCTTTCTTCGTATTCCACGGTTAAAGGAAAAAAATCTATTCCTTCTTTTTCAAATTCCGACATGACGGCGGTAGCTAAAACTAAAGTGTCTCCGTACTGGACAAAGACACTGCCGGCCGCTTGCTCGGCCAAGTCCCTGACTTCTACTTTCAGTTCCCGGCCGCCTAATTCCAATTTAAATTTTTCACTTTTCATATATTAACCTTCTTTCTTTAATAGATATTTTGCCGGATTTCCCTCTAAATCAATAAATTCGTCAGCCGACTCTTTTAGCTTTGACGAAGCCGATTTTCCGAAAGCAATCACTTCCACTCTTTTACCCTGATTTTTTAAATAGTCAATCAATTGGAGGAAATCGCCGTCGCCCGAGGCCAAAACAATAATATCAACGCTGGTTGAAATTCTTATGGCGTCAACCGTGATGCCGACATCCCAATCAGCTTTTTTCAGCCCGCCGAAAAATTCCTGAAGGTCTCGAACTCGGGTTTCAATGCCCAATTTCGTTATGGCTTCAAAAAACGGTTTTTCCTCCCCGGTTTTCGTCCTGACAACGTAAGCGAAAGCCCGGATGAGATTTCTTTCTGAAACCGCGAGTTTCAAAACTTCCCGAAAATTGACGCGGGCTCCGTAGAGATTTTTCGCCGAGTGGTACAGATTTTGGACGTCAATTAAAACAGCGACGCGCTGTCCCTGATGTTTTATGGTTGGCATAATATAAATTACTTATTTAATCCGATTTTCTTTAAAATGGCATTGTGCCTTTTTACATCCTCCTTTTTCAGATAATTCAAAAGAGTCCTTCTTTTTGAAACTATTTTCAAAAGTCCTCTTTTCGAATGGAAATCTTTGGCATGCTTTTTCAAATGTAAAAGCAGCCGCTTGATTTCTTCCGTCAGCAGAGCGACCTGAACTTCCGGCGAACCGGTATCCAAATCATGCACTTTGTGCTCTTTGATTAATTTGTTTTTTTCTTCTTGTGTTAACATATTATTTTAGTGCCCCGCGCAGGACTCGAACCTGCAACCAAAGGATTAAGAGTCCTCTGCTCTACCAATTGAGCTAGCAGGGCGTAATTGGTGCGAGGCGGCCACTACCAATTGGATTACAACGGCTTAACGACATTGAACTTGCCACCACCCTTCTACTACGTCCGGAGTATCTGGATTGTCAGTAAGGCCAGTCCATTCCACCACTCCAATATAATCAAGAAATGTATTTAAAAATATCCAGGCAATAAACACAATTACTAAACCGATAATAGCGGCAGTAATAATCGCCTTAGCCTTACTGAACATTTCCGGGCTAGCTCCGGAAATGAGCAAATAAAGACCGCCGAAAACCAACAATAAAACGGCAATGGTTGGAATAATGGCAAAACCACTATTAAGCGAGCAGGGTACCAGAAGGAAATTTATAATATTATGAATAAGCTTGAAAAAATCACAAAAAGTACAAAGGCAATCTGAGCCGCCACAAGGAACAATGCCGGTTGGGCAAGCAGCTAAAATCTGATTAGCCGAAAGTAAAAAAAATCCGACCACCAAAACCATTAAAAATATTTTTTGATTTTTGTTTTTTGATTTTTTGTTTTTCATATTTGTGCCCCCGGAGGGACTCGAACCCCCACCCAAGGCTTCGAAGGCCATTACGCTATCCATTACGCCACGGGGGCTCAATCTTACAGGACTTATCTTAATATTACCAGATTAATTGAAAAAGACAAGTTTTTAAGATAAAATAGAGAATAATGGTTATTCCAAAAGAGATAAAATCGGTAATTAGCAGATTAAAAAAGAAAAACTTTGAGGCTTTTATTGTTGGCGGCTGCGTCAGGGATTTTTTGAGAGGGGTGGCGCCCGAAGATTGGGATGTGACAACCAATGCTCCTCCGGAGAAAATTAAAAAGATATTTCCGAAGAGTTTTTACGAAAATAAATTTTTAACTGTAACCGTCCAGATAAACAGCAAAAACCCGAAATTAAAAGAGGTTGAAATCACCACTTTCAGGTCGGAAGCCAAATATACCGACAAACGGCACCCGGATGAAATAAAATTCGCTAAGACCTTAGAGGAAGATTTAGCCAGAAGAGATTTTACGATTAATGCCATAGCCATCAAAATACAAGACAAAAAATACGAAATACAAGACCCCTACGACGGCCAGAAGGATTTAAAAAACAAAATAATCAGAGCTGTGGGCAATCCGCAAGAGCGTTTCAATGAGGATGCTTTAAGAATGATGAGAGCAGTGAGGTTCGCAACTACTCTGGGCGAAGGATGGAAAATTGAGACAAATACCGAAAAAGCTATCACAAAGAACATTTCTTCTCTGAAACTTATTTCCCAAGAGAGAATCAGAGACGAATTGATAAAAATTATCATGTCGGAAAGGGCGGCTGAAGGCATAGAAACTTTAAGAAAACTGGGCTTGTTAAAATACATTATTCCGGAACTGGAGGAAGGCTGCGGAATAGGTCAAAATAAGCATCATATATATGAATGCTACGACCACAGTTTAAGATCTTTGGATTTCGCCGCCAAAAAGA
Source organism: Candidatus Nealsonbacteria bacterium RBG_13_42_11 (assembly GCA_001821455.1). Lineage (GTDB taxonomy): Bacteria > Patescibacteriota > Minisyncoccia > Minisyncoccales > RBG-13-42-11 > RBG-13-42-11. The sequence continues at coordinate 17,570 of MHLY01000003.1, read as the reverse complement.
ATTTCAATAAATACGTAAGATGGGCCGCTCTTTTCCACGACATAGGGAAACCCAGGGTAAAAAGGGGCGCGGGTCCTGACGCGACTTTCTACAGCCATGAAATTGTCGGAGCGAAAATGACTGAAAGAATTTTAGAAAGATTGCGCTTCTCTCAAAAAGACATTGAAAAAATTGTAAAACTGGTCCGCTACCATCTTTTTTACTATAACGTCGGTGAAGTCGGAGATTCTTCGATCAGAAGGCTGGTTTTAAAGGCTGGTCCTGAAAACATGGAAGAACTTCTTCAGGTGAGAATGGCTGACAGGATCGGTTCGGGCGTTCCCAAAGCCGAGCCGTATAAATTAAGACACTTGAAATATGTCATGGAAAAGGTTTCCCGGGACCCGATTTCAGTAAAAATGCTTAAGGTTTCAGGAAATGAGGTGATGAAGATTTTGGCCATTTCGCCTGGCCCGAAAGTAGGACAAATTCTGGACATTTTGTTAGGATACGTTTTAGCAGAACCCAAGAAAAACAAAAAGGAATTTTTGGAAAAAGAAATTAAGAAATTAGGCAAATTGCCGGAAAAAGAACTGAAAACGCTTGGCCAAGAGGGCAGAAAAGAAAGGGAAACAGTGGAAATCAAAAGGGACGAAATGACGAAGAAAAAATACTGGGTAACATGATTGAACCTAATATGTCTAAAACGGAATATAACTCGCGAATCTATCCTTTGTTTCAGGTAAAAGATAAGAATCTTTTTGAAAAAGTTTCGCAGTATTTAAGGCCAAAGCCAGAAGATAAAATTTTAGAAATAGGGTGCGGCAGAGGTTTTTTGACAAAAGAAATGCAGAAGATCGCCCCTGGCACCATCGGAATTGATATAAACATCAAAGCAATTGAGAGCGGAGTGGCCAAGAATTTAAAAGTAATAGATGCGACAAATATGGGTTTTCCCGCCGATTTTTTTGACAAAATTTATTCCTGCCATACGATTGAACATATTAAGGAAATCAGCAAATTTTTTAAAGAAATAGAAAAAGTTTTAAAACCGGGCGGTAGAGCGCTCTTAGTTTATCCTTTTGAGATAATTCGCGGCACCGGCGCCATTAACGCTTCCCTGCTTATGTTCGGAGATATTATTCACTGTCGCAAAATTCACCTTCACAAGTTTAGTCCCAAGAAAATTCAAAAAATAATCAGGGGAACAAAACTAAGGCACATCAAAAGCCATTTTTCTCTTCTTCTGACTCCGCAATATTTCACACTTTTAGAAAAGATTTAAAAATCACAATTCGGGGTGTAGTATAACGGCAGTATACAGGGTTCGGGACTCTGCGGTCTGGGTTCAATTCCCAGCACCCCGACATTATTATTAATTTATATATATGATGAATGATAAAAAACCAATCGGCATAGTTTCCGACGAAGGATGCGATTTGCCAAAAGAAATAATTACAAAATATGATATAGGAATAGTTCCCCTTAATGTTTCTTGGCCGGAAATTGAAGCAATCCCCGGTGAAAACATTTTTCAAAAAATCAGGGAACTGGAAAAGAAGGGCGATAAATCTTTTGCCAAAACCTCCCAACCTTCTCCCAAAGCATTTGTGGATATTTTCCAGACGCATTTGGAAAAGTTTGAGAAAATCATTTGTCTTACCATCACCTCAAAGCACTCCGGTACATATAATTCCGGCTGCCAGGCGAAAAAATTCATGGGAGAAAAAGGAAACAGTATCTTTGTAATTGATTCTTTGAACGGAACAGCTTCTTTAGGGCTCGTCGTCATAAAAGCCGCTGAATTAGCGGAAAGCGGCCAGTCCGTTGAAGAAATCTTAAAAAAGATAGAAGATTATACTCATCATTCTCACCTTTACGCTTTTCTGGACGACCCGAAAAGAATAGAGTTTTCAGGCCGAATATCACCGACAGTGGCTAACTGGATGAGAAAAGCCCAAAAAATCGGCCTGAGGTCTATGCTCGAAATAAAAGAAGGAAAGATCGGCCCCGCAGGTATAAAAATCGGCGCAAAAGACATTCCCACGGCTTTATTCCGGGAACTGGAAAACAAAACAAAAGATTTAAGGAAAAACGGCAAAAAAATCAGGGTAACTATCGCCCACGGAGACAACATAGAAAGAGCCAATAAATTAAAAGAAATGATTGAAAAGAATTTGGAAAACGTTGAAGTGGTTTCCGTAAGCTTGATTGATAATGTTATCGGTTCCATTTTGGGCCAGGACTCCTTGGCGCTGGGCTGGGCGCCAGCCGAATAAACGGGCTCATAGTAAAACGGCATTACGCGGCATTCGCATTGCCGAGGTCCGGGTTCAATTCCCGGTGAGTCCACTGTTTTATGTCTACAAAAGAAACCGGGATTAGAGGCGAGAAGATTGACGTAATTGCCTTGACTGTCAATTCTGATATAATTAAATTACGGCACTTAAAAAATGCCGTTTTTTAACAGAACAATCAAATGACAGGAATTTTCTGGATAATTATAAGTTATTTACTGGGTTCAATTCCTTTCGGATACGTAATTTCCCGATTTTCGGGCAAAAACATTTTAGAGGTGGGCTGGAAAAAAACTTCCGGCAGCAATGTTTTTAAAAATGTCGGCAAGTGGCAGGGAATTTTAACCGGTCTTTTGGATGTCGGGAAAGGGTATTTAGCCGTGTCCGGAGCCCAAAGATTGGGACTTCCTTTTGAGATCCAGATCTTTTCAGGAACTGCAGCCGTTATCGGCCATAACTGGTCTTTATTTTTGGGATTTTCCGGAGGAAGAGGCATCGCTACTTTTATCGGTGCCTTTTTGGCCCTGTCTCCTTTGATTCTGCTTTATTCAATCATCCCCCTGATTGCTTTGGCGATCATCTGGAATGCTTCCATCGGCACTATCTTGTTTTTAATTACGGCAGTTTTTCTTTCTAAGAAATTCGGCCAATTTGAAATCGCAGGCTTTTTCACCCTTCTCTCTTTGGCCCCCATTTTTGTTAAAAGATTGAGCCCCATCAGCGAATTAAAAACCTCGGAGAAAAAATTTGCTTTATTTTTCAACCGCCTCATTTTTGATAATAATGAGGCGCTTTTTAATTTTAGAATTAAGAGAATTATAGAAAAAGAAAAAAACAATCCCAGCCGCATGACGAAAATAATGAAACCTCTGGCCGCCCCCATTATTATTCCTTCAAAAATCGGCTGGAGAGCGGCGAAATTCGGAGTAAAAATGGCAAAAAAACCGATAAATATGCTTTTCCCGTCCTCAGAAAAAGTGGTGACGGAAATTACGGTTGAAGATTTTAAAAAAATGATGCTGGCGGCCTCAAAAAAAATCGTCATCCATCAGGAAGAAATCAATAAAATCAATGTTTTCCCGGTGGCTGACAAGGATACGGGCTATAATTTAGCCGCTACCCTGCTTGGCGTTGAGGGAACCATTTCTTCAAAAAATTATTCCAACCTGCGGGAATTAACTGAAGATATCAAAGATGCAGCCATGATTAATGCCCGAGGCAATGCCGGAATGATTTGCACCGGCTATTTTATTGAAGTTTTAGACAGAATTAAGCACTTAGACACCATTAATGCTTTTCATTTGGCCTTGGCGATGAAAAGAGGCATTAAGGCAGCTAGGGACTCTATTGCCCAGCCGGTTGAAGGAACTATTTTAGATACGATCAAAGCTGCCGGAGAAAAGGCCTTTGAAATAGCAAGAACGCAAAAAGAAAAAAATATCATTAAAGTTTTGGATGAAGCGTATAAAGTAAGCGAAGTGGCGCTGAAAGAAACAAAAGAAAAGTTAAAGGTTTTGAAAGAGAATGACGTGGTTGATGCCGGCGCCCTGGGTTTTTTGAAAATTTTGGAGGCCTGGATCGAAAGTTTAAAAGGCATACCTATTAATTCCAAGGTTGAAGTGACGGAGCCCATTATCCAGCCGGAAACGGGAAAACCGTTAAAATACAGATACGAAATCGTTTTCAGTTTTAAAAAAGAAGGAGGGCCCAACCCCGAAAAGATAAAGGAAGAACTTTCTTTAATGGGAGACAGTTTGGAAATGATTGAATCAGAAGATAAAGTAAAAATTCATATTCACACCAACGAGCCCGGCGTGATTAAAAATAAGTTTGAAGATTTTCCGGAAATTGAATTTCGCGTTGAAGATATGGAGGCGCAAATGAAGAAAATAGAAAAAAAGCCCCTCGGCCTGGTGGTTGATCAGATCGCCGATCTGCCAAAGGAATTTTTAGAAAAACATAATATAGAAGAAGTTTCATTTACCACAAGATTTCCTGACGGAGAAATCATTAACTCAAAAGAAGAAATTTACCTCAAAATGAGAGAAGCCATTAAATCAGGCCAACCCTTACCCACCACTTCCGCTCCCTCTTTTAAGGAATTTCTTTCTGCCTATCAAAGGGCTTTTGATAAATTTGAAAAGATTTTAGTAATCACGCTTTCCTCAAAACTCTCGGGCGCTTACAGTTCAGCCCGGATTGCCCGTTCCATTTTTAAAAAACCGGCCAAACTGAATATTTTTGTTTTCGATTGCTTTACTGCCGAAGTTGCCGAGGGCTTGATTGCTCTACGGGCTCAGAATTTAATCTCCCAGGGCAAAACAACGGAAGAAATCGTTGAGGATTTAAAGCGATTCTCTCCCAAAGTTTCCCTGCTGGCCTGCATTGACGATTTTAGATATGTGGTGCAAGGCGGAAGGTTTAAACTGCCAAAAATATTTATTAAACCGGTTGTTTTTTTGCAAAAAATGGGAATCCGCGTCTTAGTCGTTGTAAAAGACGGCGAAGCCAAGTTTTTGGGGGTAAGGTTCGGCAAAAATATCGCTAAAATTTTAGCCCAAGAAATTGACAGAGTAGCGGTCGGGGAAAAAATAAGAATAGCCATCGCTCACGCCGATAACTTAAAAACCGCCGAGGATCTTAAAAATGAATTGGAGAAAAAGCCGGGAAGAGAAGTTTCCTTTGTGGCTTCCGTTTCACCTGTCGTGGGAACGCATACCGGACCCGGGGCGTTATTGGTTGCCTTTCATTCAATTGACAAATGATCTTCATTCTGCTACATTGAAGATAGTCCGCGAAAAGTGCGGGCATTTTTTCAAAATTAACATGGATATAAAAAATTTCACATCAGCCATTGCTCAGATTGCCGAGGAAAAAGGAATTTCCGCGGAAAAGGTTTTGGAAACCATTGAGATGGCCATTGCGGCGGCGTACAAAAAAGATTACGGGAAAAAAGGCCAGATAATTCACGCTAAACTTAGCCCCGAAACGGGCGGAGTTCAGTTTTGGCAGGTAAAGTTAGTGGTAGATAAGAAAATGATTTATTCTGAGAAAGAACTGGCTGCCCTGCAAAAGATAAGTTTCGTTCCGGAGGGGCGGGAAAAACTGAAAGAGGAAAAAATCGAAGAAGAAAACTTTGCCAAAGCCGCGGCAGGAAAAGAGAAAGTCCGCTTCAACCCCGAAAGGCACGTGATGATCGAAGAAGCAAAAAAGATAAACCCAAAAATAAAAGCCGGGGAAGAACTGCAGACGATTTTAACCCCTCGGGAAGATTACGGAAGAATTGCCGCCCAAACGGCAAAACAGGTGATTCTCCAAAGAATTCGGGAAGCGGAAAAAGAAAGCATTTTCAGCGAATACAAATCAAAAGAAGGAGAAATAATTTCCGGTATCGTCCAGAGGGTTGAAGGGAGAAATGTCTTTATAGATATCGGCAAAACTTTGGGATTGTTAATAAGAGAAGAACAGGTGCCGGGCGAGTTTTATCGCCCGGGACAAAGATTAAAGATTTATGTTTTAAACGTTGATGAAACCCCAAAGGGCCCCGTGGTTTTATTATCACGCGCCTATCCTAAAATCATTTCAAAACTTTTTGAATTGGAAGTGCCGGAAATTTCTTCGGGACAGGTGCAGATAAAATCAATTGCCCGAGAGCCGGGTTCCCGTTCTAAAATCGCCGTGGCCACGGAGGCTGAAGGAGTTGACCCTATAGGTTCTTGCGTTGGCCAGAGAGGCACCAGGGTTATGGCGGTGATCAACGAGTTGGGCGGAGAAAAAATTGACATTATTCAATATTCTCCCAAGCCCGAAGAATACGTTGCCAACGCTCTTTCTCCCGCTAAAGTTCTGGAAGTAAAAATCCAGCCCAAAAATAAGGCCTTGGCAGTAGTTCCTGAAGACCAGTTGTCTTTGGCCATCGGCAAAGACGGACAAAATGTGAGATTGGCAGCTAAATTAACGGGTTGGAAAATAGACGTGAAAGGCGGTACGGAGGAAGAAGTTCAGGCAGAAGAAAAAAAAGAAGAAAAGCCCAAAAAAGAAAAAACCAAAAGAAAAAAGCCGGATAAGATATAATTTAAAAATTAAAACAATATGCTAATTATTATTCCTCTAATTGCTATAGTTTCTTTAATTTTCGCTTTTTTTCTCATTCAAAAAATAAAACGCGCTCCCTCGGGTTCGGGGAAAATGGTAGAAATTTCCCAGGCTATTCGGGAAGGAGCCATAGCTTTCTTAAAAAGACAATATAAAACCGTAGGCCTTGTCGCAGCAATTATATTTTTTATTCTTTTATTTTCTTT
>MHLY01000003.1:910-10934 GCA_001821455.1 Candidatus Nealsonbacteria bacterium RBG_13_42_11 | reverse complement strand
TTATTGGAATGATAATTTCCACTCAGGCCAATGTTAAAGTGGCTGAGGCCGCAAAATCAGGATTAAAATCAGCCCTTTCCCTTTCTTTTAAAGGCGGGTCGGTCACCGGATTTTTAGTGGCGGGATTGGGACTGCTTTCGGTTTCCGGCTTTTATTTTTTAACCCATGATTTAAAGGCCTTGGTGGCTTTGGGATTTGGAGGAAGTTTGATTTCGGTTTTTGCCAGGCTGGGCGGAGGTATTTATACCAAAGCCGCTGATGTCGGAGCTGATTTGGTTGGCAAGGTGGAAAAAGGGATTCCCGAAGACGATCCGCGGAATCCGGCCGTAATTGCCGACCAAGTTGGCGACAATGTCGGAGATTGCGCCGGTATGGCAGCCGACCTTTTTGAAACTTATGCCATTACCGCGATCGCGGCCATGATTTTGGGTTCTTTAATTTCGGCCGGTTCGCAGCTGGTTCTGCTCCCTTTGTTTTTGGGCGCGGTTTCCATTCTGGCTTCCATCATCGGCACTTTTTTCGTCAGTCTCGGAAAATCCCAGAATATAATGATGGCGTTCTATAAAGGATTAACGGTTTCTGCGGTTCTGGCCGCAGCCGGATTTTATTTCGTTATCAGAAAATTTGAATTTGTCGGATCTCAGTTGGAGCCATTAAAACTTTATTACGCTTCCCTGGTTGGTATTTTAATTACTGTTGGGATGATAGTAATAACTGAATATTTCACTTCCAAAAAATACCGGCCGGTAAAAAGCATTGCCGAAGCATCGCAGTCCGGCCATGCGACAAACATAATTACCGGACTGGCAGTCGGAATGAAATCAACCGCCCTGCCGGTTTTGTTGATCGTTTTCGGGATTTTGTTCAGTTACTGGCTGGCCGGTCTTTACGGGATTGCGATTGCTGCCATGAGCATGCTTTCTCTAACTGGCATCATGGTTGCCATTGATTCCTACGGGCCCATCACCGACAATGCCGGCGGAATTGCCGAAATGGCCGGGCTTCCGGAAGAGGTAAGAAAAACAACCGACGCTTTGGATGCAGTGGGCAACACCACAAAAGCAGTAACCAAGGGTTATGCCATTGCCTCAGCCGGTTTGGCTGCCTTGGTGCTTTTCGCTTCCTATACCCAAGAATTGGCTGATCTGGGCAGCAGTGTCGAGTTTCGCTTAGACGACCCGAGACTTCTGGCCGGACTTTTAATCGGCGGACTTTTGCCCTATCTTTTTTGTTCTTATGCAATGTCAGCTGTCGGAAAAGCGGCTTCGGGCGTGGTAACGGAAGTCAGAAGGCAATTTAAAGAAATTAAAGGATTGATGACCGGCAAAGCGAAACCGGAATACGGCAAATGCGTTGATATTATCACAAAATCCGCCATAAAAGAGATGATTATACCGGCCTTGATTCCGGTTGTTTCCCCGATTTTAGTCGGAATAATTCTGGGGCCCGAAGCCTTGGGCGGCTTATTAATCGGTTCCATTGTCAGCGGTCTTTTTGTCGCCATTTCCATGACTTCAGGCGGAGCGGCCTGGGATAATGCCAAGAAATATATTGAAGAAGGAAATTTCGGGGGCAAAGGTTCTTTTGCCCATCAGGCAGCAGTAACCGGAGATACGGTTGGTGACCCTTACAAAGATACGGCCGGACCGGCCATTAATCCGATGATTAAAGTTCTTAATATCGTAGCTCTTTTGATAGTCGGATTTCTGGTTTAAAAAAAGAGCGTTGAGGTTAGTCAACGCTCCGACGCACAAATTCATAATCCAAAACCTTCAGCTCTTTTTCTAAACGCTTCTTTGCTTTCTCCTTCCCAGGGAAGAAGAATTAGATGCTTCGGCACTTTCCGATTATAAAACAAAATATCTATTATTTCCCATGCTGGATTTCCGAGCAGTATCACTTTTTCTTTTCTGGGCGCGCGTATTTTGCCAGTTATAATAGCTGGAATATCGGGATCATAGACATTTACGAAGACAATATCGGATATCTCATCGTTAATTTCAGCCATTTCTTCCGAAAATATAAAACCATAAGACGGACAGGTTGGTGAAAAGAGAAAAAGACAAGGCTGAGATTTGAGTAATTTATCAAAAGTTATGGTTATTGTTTTCCCGTCCTTTTGAAAAAATCTTCCCCAAATTGGAATTCTTGAGAGCCAATTACTTATCAGTGTTTTCCGAATCAGAATTCCGGTCAGCAAAAAGAGCATTACGAAAAAGAATATTCCCCAACCGAGATCAATATTATGGTTGGGGAAGAAGAAATTTAACAGATTTTTCCCCCATTCTCCGGTAGTGTCAAAGATAAGCCAAAGAATAAACCCTGCCAGCAAAATCGGGATCCACAGAACAATTCCAGAAAATAAATCTTTAAGCAAATATCCACACATTTTTTTAACGAACTTCACGATACACCTCCTTCTAATCTTTGGTACTAATTAAATTAGCACTTTCTGGAAAAAAGTCAAAAACTTGACTTAAAAGAATAAAATAATTAAAATAATTTATATGAACCTGATTCCTACGGTAATTGAAAAATCTCAATACGGCGAGCGGGCCTACGACATCTATTCCCGTCTTTTGAAAGACAGAATTATATTTTTGGCGGCTCCCATCACCGATCCCGTGGCGAACTCCATTATCGCCCAACTTTTATTTTTGGCTTCCAAAGACCCGAATAAAGATATCCAGCTTTATATCAACACTCCCGGCGGTTCCGTTACCGCCGGCATGGCGATTTATGACACCATGCAGTATGTAAAACCGGATATTTCCACTGTTTGTATAGGCTTGGCGGCTTCCATGGGAGCCACTTTATTGGCTTCCGGCACCAAGGGAAAACGTTTTGCTTTGCCCAATTCTCAGGTTTTGCTTCACCAGGTTGCCGGCGGCGTGACCGGCGAAGCGGTAGAAATTGAAATTACGGCCAAACAGATTATTAAAATCAAAGAAAAATTAAACAAGATTTTAGCAAAGCACACCGGCCAGCCTTTGGAAAAAATTGAAAGAGATACGGACCGCGATTTTTACCTGTCAGCCGATGAATCAAAAGAATACGGTTTAATTGACGAAGTGATTAAGCCGAAAAAATAGTTAAAAAAATGAAACTTAAAGTTTCGAAAAAGGCAATTTTTTTATTTTTAGCCCTGATTGTAATCGGGCTTTTTATTTGTTTTTTTCTTTTGCCTGAAACTTTTATCCCTCAGGAAGTAAAAAATAAAGAGGGTATTGTTTCTGCAACAGAACTGTCGATTTCCTCGGTTTACCGCTACGATTTTAAAGAACAGAATTACGTTTCAGACGAAGGTAATAGTTGGCAAAATTCCGATTTCACTCGTTATGTATATGATGTCGCTCCTGCGGGAGCAACATTGGAAAAATGCTATTATTTTCTTTACGACAATGTTAAAAAAGAAACTACATTCATTGGCCAGAGAAAATGCAACGCCAATTTAACCATTACGGTGGGAGAAAATAAAAACTGCTTATCTCAAGGAGAACTTGCCTGCACTCTTTATATCTATGCGGTAGATAACGTCGGCAATTTGGGTGAAATGGCAGCCGTAACTTATCATATTGATTGGGAATCCCCCAAAATAGGGAAGCCCTATCAAGAAAATCAGAATTTTATATCTGAAGTTTCAGATAATATAGAAGTTAATTATTGTTGGTTTTATTTAGATGGAGAAAATCGGGGTGCGATGAAAATTGAAAATGGATTAGCTACTTTTAACTATAAAATAAATGAAGAAGAAAAACACGCTGTTTATGTAAGATGTGCGGATCAATATAACGCTGAAAAAGAAGAATATCTTAATATCGCTTCCAGCGGACTATTTGAAACAGTGGCCTTCAAAAACCAGCCGCCGAAAATCTCTTCTTGTAAAGTTTCTCCTACCCAGGGAAATAAAGGAACAAATTTTTCATTTCAAATTGAAGCATCTGACCCGAACGGAGATAATTTAAATTATAACTGGTATTTCGGAGATGGCAGAACTTCAAATGAGAAAAATCCGAACCATTACTACTCTCTTTCTGGAACTTTTGAGCCTAAAGTGATTATTTCAGATGGCAGAGAAAACACTGTATGTGCCACTGCCTGGGTAATTGTTTCTAAATAGTAAATTATGATATCATTAATTAATAATTTTAAAATTATGAAAAATTTACTCATTATCGGAGTTTTCAGTATCTTTATTTTTGGAGCAGGTTTTTGCCTTGCGATAAATACTCCCTCTGGGTTAACTCCTTGCGAAGGGAACGATGTTGAATTATCTCCTCTTTTGAATTGGGAAGACGTTTCAGGGGCTGACCACTACGAGTTGTATTACAAAAGAGAAAGCGACAAAGATTGGACTGATAGATATCCCTCAATATCTAGCTATCAAGCCAGTGGGCTTTCTCCTAGTACCGTTTATCAATGGTATGTTGTGAGTTGCGGAGATCCAGCCTGTTTAGATAAGGCTGAGAGTTCACTGTGTTCTTTTAAAACAAAAGAATTAGAACCTCCGCCCAATGGTAATGGTCATGGGAACGGCGGCGGACCGATAGAGATATTAAACCCTTTAAAATGCCAAGACTTAGAATGCGTAATTAATGCTTTGCTTAATCTTCTTTTTTTCTTAGCCATGGGCCTGGCTCCGATTTTGATAGTTTATGCTGGTTTTCTGCTTCTGACAGCGGCCGGTGATGCGGCAAAAATAAACAAAGCCAGACAGGTAATTTTATGGACCGTGATTGCTTTGATTGTCGTTATTCTGGCCAAAGGCCTGCCCTCCATTGTTAAAGGTATGCTCGGTGGCTAAAATCATTAAGAACAAAAATAAGTGTATCAAAAAATCCCGCGATCACGGGATTTTTTGATACACTGGATTTGAAGATATATGAAGATGCAAAAGGCATAAAAGGACTTTACAATCCGGAGAGATTTTGCTAATATTAAAACGTATAAATTATTAATCTTAACCTTGGAACTTTGGAAATCGTTATTTCGCTTAAACAAATGACAAATCTCCAATTTTTCAACTTAAAATATGAATCAATTCACCCTACTAATAGTGGGCCTAATTGCCCTATCCTTTGGTTCTGTCTTAGGATATTACGCTCGTCAATCAATTGCCAAAAAACAAGCCGGCTCTATCGAAGCCAAGCTTCAGAAAAAAGTTTCAAAGGCTAAAGAGGATTCTGAAGCGCTTCTAACGGATGCCAGACAAAAGGCGGAAGAGGTTTTAGTATTGGCGAAAAAAGAAGAGGATGTCCGCCGCGAAGAGCTCTTAAAGACAGAGCAGTTATTATTAAGAAGAGAAAATGTTTTAGACCAGAAACTCGCTGATTTTGACAGGAACCAGGCAGAATTTGAAGCCAAAGTGGAAAAACTTAAAAAAATCAAGGAAAGTTTGGAAAGTTTAAGACAGGAGGCAATTACTAATTTAGAAAGAACCTCTGGTTTGTCTCGCGAAGATGCAAAAAAAGAGCTTCTTCAGAATTTGGAAAAAGAGTATCAGAAGGAAATTCTGGACAAAATGCGCACTCTGGAAAAAGAGGGCTGGGAAAATTATGAAAAGAAAGCCAAAGAAATTTTAGCTACTGCTATCCAGAAATGCGGCCTGAGCCAGGCGCAGGAAATAACCACCACTTCCATTAACCTGCCCTCGGAAGAAATTAAAGGAAGAATTATCGGAAAAGAGGGCAGAAACATCAGAACTTTGGAAAAACTTACAGGCACGGAAATAATTGTTGACGAAACTCCGGAAGCTGTGGTCATTTCCGGATTTGATCCTCTGCGGCGCCAGATTGCCAAAGTCGCTCTGGAAAAACTTATTCAGGACGGAAGAATCCAGCCGGCCCGAATTGAAGAACAGGTTAAGATAGCGGAAGCGGAAATCGGAAAACAAATTAAGGAAGCCGGCGAAGCGGCAGTTTACGATACGGGCATCATCGGCTTAGATCCGAAATTAGTTCAATTATTGGGAAGACTGCGTTTTAGAACCAGTTACGGCCAGAATGTTTTACTGCACTCAATTGAAGTGGCTCACTTAGCCGCAGCTTTAGCTTCGGAGGTGGGAGCCAACGCTTTAATTTGTAAAAAAGCCGGCCTGTTGCACGATATCGGCAAGGCTGTTGACCATCAGATAGAAGGTTCTCACGTTGACATCGGAATTAAAATTTTGGAAAAGTTCGGCGTGGAGAAAGAAGTAATCGTGGCAATGAAATCCCATCACGAGGACTATCCGGCTGAAAGCACGGAAGCGGTTCTGGTTCAAACAGCAGACCAGATTTCAGGCGCCCGGCCCGGTGCCAGAAAAGACACTTTGGAAAACTATTTAAAGAGGTTGGGCGAACTGGAAAAGATTGCTACGGAATTCGCCGGCGTGGAAAAGGCCTGGGCCTTGCAAGCGGGCAGGGAGATAAGGATTTTTGTCAAACCGGAAGAAATTGACGATTTAGGCGCCAAAAACTTAGCCCGGGCGATTGCCGGCCGAATCCAGGAAGAATTAAAATATCCCGGAGAAATCAAGGTAACCGTGATCAGGGAAACAAGGATTATTGAATACGCGAAATAAAATAGAAATTGAAAAGCGGCTCTTAGGAGCCGCTTTTCAATTGGAGCGGGTGAAGGGAGTCGAACCCTCGTCTGGACTTTGGAAAAGTCCCATAATAGCCGTTATACGACACCCGCATCGGAGAGTCGGGATTTGAACCCGAACTAAATCCTCCCAAAGGACTCGTGCTACCGTTACACCACTCTCCGAAATTATGACTATTCCCTATTTTAAGAGAAATTCCCCTTTTGGTCAATTATTGGGTATGATATACTAAATTAATGAAATTTAAAGAAATCCTTTCTCTGTTTAATATTGCCGGCCAATGCCGAAAATACGGTCTTTCTCTCTGGCAGTGTCCCCAGTTTCTTTTTCTGGTAATGGGTATAATTATTATTGCTTCCAGCCTAATTACCTACGGTATCGGTAACAGATACATTGAAGACCCTTCACTAGTGGCCCTTCTGGTAATGTTTATTACCGCCATTTTATTCATTATCGCCTTTATTATCACCCAAAGTTTCGAAAAATTAGCGGAAGCCAACAGAATGAAGTCGGAATTCGTCAGTATAGTTTCCCATCAGCTTCGTTCTCCCCTTTCTAATTTAAAATGGGTTATTGAGTTTCTGATGTCGGGCCGAATCGCTTCAGTTACCGAAAAACAATTGGAATACCTGAAAATTTTAAAAGAAAACAATAAAAGAATGGAAGATTTGGTCTCTGATTTGTTAATTGTTTCCCGAATTGAACAGGGCCATCTGCCTTTAAAAAAAGAAAAGATTTCCCTAGAAGACTTAATCGAAAAAATAATCAGAGAAATGGGAATTTTTGCCAAGGCCTCAAACGTGGAAATAAATTTTAAAACAGAAAGAAATCTGCCTCAGATTATTTCCGACCCCTTCCAGATAAAATTAGTAATTGAAAATCTTTTAGACAACGCTATCCGCTATATTAAAGGGAAAGGCAGGGTGGTTATAAAATTGGAAAAAAGGAAAGAAAGCCTTTATTTTGAAATTAAAGACAATGGAGTCGGTATCCCCAAGAGCGATCAAAAATATCTTTTTCAGAGATTTTTCCGCTCTGCCAACGTTTTAAAGCAACAGACGGAAGGTTCAGGCCTAGGCTTATATATTACAAAATCAATTATTGAAAAATCAGGAGGGAAAATTGGCTTTCAAAGCCAAGAAGGCGTCGGGTCGACCTTCTGGTTTGAATTACCGATAAAATGGTAAATAATTACATATAAAAATACATGAAAAGAATTTTATTTATCGAAGACGAATCTGCCATTCAAAAAACTTTTGGAGAAGTATTGTCTCAGGAAGGCTACGAAATAATTTCCGCCTTAGACGGTGAAATAGGTTTAAGATTAGCGAAAACAAAAAAGCCCGACCTGATTTTGCTTGATTTAATTTTACCCAAAATGAACGGTTTCGACGTTCTGAAACACCTGAAAGAAGACCAGGAAACCAAAGATATTCCCGTAATTGTCTTGACTAACCTCGAAGGGATAAAAGATGTTGATGCCGTCCTTCAGATGGGAGCCAAAACCTATTTAGTAAAAACGCAATACACCCTTGAAGAGGTGGTAGAAAAAATTAAAAAAACATTACAACCATAAACAAAACATCATAAAAATGAGGGTAGAACCACAACAATTAAAAGCGTTTCTTTTAGACGCAAAACTGGTCACCGAAGAACAGTTTGAAAAAGCCCAAAAAGTTGCCGAAAAAAACAAACAGAGAGTGAATGACGTTTTAGTTATGGAGGGCCTGATTAAGCAGGAAGAACTGATAAAATTGGAGGCCTACATTTTGGGGATTCCCTTTGTTAACCTGGAGAAAGAAACGGTGGATGATAAAATTTTAAAAATCATTCCCGAGCCCATTGCCCGCTCCCACAATATCATTGCTTTCAGGAAAAAAGGGAACGATCTGGAAGTGGCCATGTTAGACCCCGAAGATTTAAGAACAATAGAATTTATTAAAAAAACTTCCAATTTTAAAATTTTACCCAGATTAACCACGCCCGAAAGCATTAAAAACGTTCTCTGCCAGTATCAGAAAACCTTGGAGGCGGAGTTCGGAGAAATAATTAAAAAAGACGCCGGGACGATAAAATCGATTAAAGAAGAAGATATTTTTGAAGAAAAGGCGGAATTAATGAAGATTGCCGAGGAATTGCCCGTAATCAGGATTGTTGACACTCTTCTAAAGCACGCCATCTTGCAAAAGGCCTCAGATATTCACATTGAACCCATGGAAAAAGAAGTTTTAGTTCGCTACCGCATTGACGGAATTTTAAGAGACGCTATGGTCTTGCCTAAATTAGCCGCTTCGGGAATTGTCGCCAGAATAAAAGTTTTATCTAATTTAAAATTGGACGAACACCGACTCCCCCAAGACGGCCGGTTTAAGGTTGAAAGCGAGGAATACAAGTATTCAATCAGAGTTTCGGTTTTGCCGGTTTTTGACGGAGAAAAAATCGTGATGAGACTTTTGGCGGAAACCACCAAGGCCTTCACTTTGGAACAAATAGGCCTGAGAGGCGAGGCATTAGAAAAAGTTCAAAACAATTTAAGAAAGCCGGTCGGAATGATTTTGGTAACGGGCCCTACGGGTTCGGGAAAAACCACCACCTTGTATTCAATGATGGGAATTTTGAATACGCCGGGAGTAAATATTTCAACCGTTGAGGACCCGGTTGAATACCAGATGCCCAGAATAAACCAAACCCAGGTAAACCCAAAAATCGGTTTGACTTTCGCCTCAGGATTAAGATCTTTAGTCAGGCAGGATCCTGACATCATGATGGTGGGAGAAATTAGAGACAACGAAACCGCCAGTTTGGCAATTAATGCCGCTTTAACCGGCCACTTGGTTCTTTCTACTTTGCACACTAATTCGGCGGCCGGCGCCATACCCCGCTTAATTGACATGAAAGCCGAGCCGTTTTTAATCGCCTCTACTTTAAATGTGATATTAGCCCAGAGACTGGTCAGGCGTCTTTGCGATGAAAAAGAAAAATATACCTTAAAGGAAGCGGAAATTAAAAATTTGAAAAAATATTGCGACCTGGAAATGGTCTTAAAAATCCTTAGAGAAGAAAAATTAATCAAAGAAAAACAAGACCTCAAAGACGTAGAGTTTTATCGGCCCAAGCCCACAAAAGACAGCCCCGAAGGATATAAGGGCCGCCTTGGTATTTACGAAGTCCTGCCGGTGACAGAAACGATAAAAGAATTAATTATTAAAAAGACCGATGCCGATAAAATTCAGGAGCAAGCCCAAAGAGAAGGCATGAGAACGATGATAGAAGACGGTTTTATCAAGGCAGCTCAGGGCATTACTTCCATTGAGGAAGTGCTTCGTGTCATAGCAGAGTAATTTTCCATATGGTAAATTATTCTTTTACTGCCAAATCCCTGAAAGGAGAGGAAAAGTCAGGGACAATTGAAGCCAAAAACATCCGCCAACTGTCACA
>MHLY01000003.1:0-876 GCA_001821455.1 Candidatus Nealsonbacteria bacterium RBG_13_42_11 | reverse complement strand
GCGGTTCCGGAAGATAAAGAAACTGGGAAGAAAAAAATTCAATTTAACCTCCCCTTTTTTGGAGGCGTTTCCTTAACAGACAGATTGATGTTTACCAGAAATCTTCAGGTAATGATTAGCGCGGGCTTAGCCCTGCCCAAAGCGTTGGAAACTTTGGCCAGCCAGGCAAAAAGCCCAAAATTTAAAAACGCGCTTCTGGAAATAAAAGAAGAGGTAATTAAAGGAAAAAGTTTTTCCGAATCTCTTACAAAATATCCCGCAATTTTTTCTGAACTTTTTCAAAATATGCTGAAGGTGGGCGAAGAAACGGGAGGACTGGATAATGTTCTGAAAATTTTAGGCAAACAGATGGAAAGAGAGAATGAATTAAAATCCAAAATAAAAGGAGCTTTGGTATATCCTACGGTTATAATCTTTGCCATGGTTGGCATCGGGATTATGATGTTGATTACGGTCGTTCCTAAACTGTCCGCCACTTTTATTGATTTGGGAGTGGAGCTTCCTTTAACCACCAAGGTAGTAATGGGTTTAGGCAATTTTTTGGCGACGAAATGGTTTTTAGCCCTGTTTATCATCATCGGAATTATTTTTCTTTTTTTGATGGCTCTCAGAACTAAAGCAGGGAAAAAAACAATAGACACTATTTTTTTAAAAATACCGATTATTTCCCCCCTTCTTAAGAAAACAAACGCAGCCTCAACCGTGAGAACCTTAAGCTCTCTTATTGCTTCCGGGATTCCTATCGTAAAATCTCTAGAAATTGTTTCCGGGACTCTGGGGAACGTTTATTACAGAAAAGCGATGTTGGAAGTATCGGAAAAAGTAAAAAAAGGAGAAAAACTTTCAACATCTCTTCAGCCCTACGACGATCTTTAT
>MHLY01000002.1:6323-6455 GCA_001821455.1 Candidatus Nealsonbacteria bacterium RBG_13_42_11 | reverse complement strand
GGAAAAGTCAAGGGCAATCCAACTAATGGACAAAATATGGCACGTGCCAAATATTGTCCGCAACTATTGTAATAATAAATTTTCCGACGAAGATCTTCCGTTCCGGGAGCGGAATAGCTTGACGATCCTGGT
>MHLY01000002.1:5868-6177 GCA_001821455.1 Candidatus Nealsonbacteria bacterium RBG_13_42_11 | reverse complement strand
GGCGATAGCTTTATCGCTTACAGCCCAGCACTGGATTTATCTACGGTTGGTTCTACGTTCGAAGAAGCCCAAAAACGATTTGGGGAAGCTGTACAAATATTTTTCGAGGAAACTATAGAAAAAGGAACACTAGAAAAAGCTCTATTAGAATTAGGATGGCAGAAAAAAGAAAACAATTTAATCCCTCCCATTGTCATTTCCAACAGTACAGAAAAATTTTCTGTTCCCTGCTTCAATTAATGTTGTTATGCCGCACCTTGCCCCAATCAACTGGAAAGAATTCGAAAAATTTCTTCTTTATGTGGGATG
>MHLY01000002.1:4845-5840 GCA_001821455.1 Candidatus Nealsonbacteria bacterium RBG_13_42_11 | reverse complement strand
CGAGTTTACTGGAGAAACGATTTAAAAAGACCAGTTATTCTTCCAACTTATAAAGATCTCCCCGTTTTTGTAATTCGCAATAATCTCAGAACTCTAGGCATTTCTGTTGAAGAATATTTAGAAATTTTAAAGAAACTTTAACGGTGATTGAGCAGAGATGAAGTATTCCAAGAAACAAGCCGTAATTGTAAAACCAAACCCTAATACAATCGTTTATAGCTATCCTTCCGATGTTGAATCTTTAAGTATCGCCCATATTAAAGTAAATGGTAGGCATCCTGATAAAAAGAATCAATATTTTATTGAGAAAGTGTGCGACGTTTTGATTTATATTATCAAGGGGTCCTGCAAAGTAACGATCAATGATAAAGTTTTTGAACTAAGACCTGGCGATACAATTACTATCGGCAAAAATAAGAAGTATTCCCTCGAAGGAAAAACTGAATATCTAGCAGCAACCTCGCCGACCTATTTCTCCGAACAAAATCTTATTATCCCTGGGTAAATTCTATTCAACATCGCACAATAATTTGTATTCGCAGTGTTCGCACATTTTGGAATGGGCGCATTTGAAATCCGATTTGTTGATTTTATCAACCCAGTCCAGAATTTCTTTTTTGGCTGCTTCCAATTGTTCTTTCGTTCTGGCGGTGGTCACTTTTTCTCCAGTTTCAAAATAATAAAAAGAAAGTTTTACATCTTCCGGTTTTCTGGCAAAAGGTTTTTCTCCCACCTCAGAAGCGGCTAAAGCATACATTGTCATCTGGAAATCCTTGTCTACATCCTCTTGAGAAGGAACACTGGCCCCTGTTTTATAATCAATAATTTCAATTCCCTCAAAAGGACCTGCCTCGGCTCGCCCTCGGCGAGACGGGTCAACCCGGTCAATTCTTCCTCCGACTTTGACATTTTTCAAAGGGAAAATGAAAGGCTGCTCCAAAACCAAGGGTAAAATCGGGGAGTCTTTAACCTGTTTCCAAAAGGACCTTAAGAAT
>MHLY01000002.1:3013-4812 GCA_001821455.1 Candidatus Nealsonbacteria bacterium RBG_13_42_11 | reverse complement strand
TTTTTACTGGAGTACCCCTCGGAAATCCAGTCTTCTTCCAAAAATCTTAATAAATCCTCTTCTACGGGTTTTTCGCCAGCGATTCTTTCCCGATAAAAATCCCTTAGGGCTGCATGCAAACTGGTGCCAAAAGATTGGGCTGAAGAAGGAGGAGTGGGAATCTTAAGAATAAATTTTAGTTTATAATGCAGTGGGCAATCTTTAAAAGTCTCGATCTGGGAATAGGAAACGTAATTGATTGGTAATTGGTAATTGGTAATTGGTAATTCGGGCCGGGGTGCTGGCTTGGCCCATTCCAGCAAAGAAAGTTGATTTTCCTTAATTTCTTCATTTCTTAATTTCTTAATTTCTTCTCCAAGTGTCTCGATCACAAATGGCGAAATTTTCCTTTCCTTTTTTCCTTCTCCATAATAGTTGGCCGCCGTTAAGAAAAGCCGATCGCGAGACCTTGTCATCCCGACGTAAAACAACCGGCGTTCTTCTTCCAAATGGTAATCCCCAACCGGTAAAATTTCTTTAATTAGTGCTTCAGGAATCGGAATCTGCTCCCGTCTCTCGGTGGTCGGGAATCTTTGGGCCACCAGATTGACCAGAAAAACCACGGGAAACTCCAAGCCTTTAGCCGAATGGACAGTCAAGATATTAACCGCATTGTTTTCCGTCCAGTCGATGTCAGCTGCCAGTGGTGACTCACCCATCTCCATGGAAAGATCAATCCAGTCAGAAACAGTAAACACCGAGGCATCTTCGTGTTCGACTTCATAGGTTTTTAACTTATCAAAAAATTTGGAAATATTTTGGGCTTGCCGCTCTTCGGTTATGGTCTTGTAGTCAGCCATTTTCCGCAGCAACCCCGTATCTTCCAAAAAATAATAAAGAATTTGGCCGGCCGTTTCTTTTTTAATTAATCCCAAATGGTGATGAATTGTTTTTACCAACTTGCCAATTGTCTCCCCGGTTTTTTCGGATATGAAAACTTTTTTGATCTGCTCACTGGCTTCAAATAAGGAGAGGTTTTGTTTTTTGGCATAATTGGCAATGGCAGCTAAATCCCTCGCAGAAATAGCAAAAATCTCCATGGCCAAAACCCGATACATGGCTACCGAATCTTCAAAATTAGCCAAAACCTTTAAATAAGCAATGAGATCTTTGACTTCTGGCTGCTTGAAAAGCATACCCGGACCTAAAAATTGATAAGGTATTCCTGCTCTGACTAGAGCTCGAATAAACGGATCAGCATGATTGTTGGCCCGAACTAGAATGGCAAAATCGGAATAGGCGTATGGCTGATGGTTAATGATTGATGGCTTAGTTGTTAACTCCTTAATTTTGTTGGCAACGCTTTCCGCTTCGTTTTCCACCCGATCCTGATAAATAAATTCAATCGGGGTTTCTTCAGCCTTTCTTACCGCCACCAAGTTCTTGCTGATTCCTAATTTTGCTTCCAAAGTGTCTGGATCATTATTTTTAATTAACTTATAGGCAGAATCCAAAATTGTCTGACTGGACCGATAATTCTTGGTTAACACAATTTGTTTGGCTGATTTGTATTCCTCCATAAACTGCAAAATATTGGAAATAGCGGCGCCCCTAAATTTATAAATTGAATTGTGAACAACCACTCCGTTCGCTACAAAATTATGGGTTTTTTCTATCTCTAAATCATAAACTTCAAGCTCTTTATCTTCTTCTTGTCTATTTATAACTTTTTTATAAATAATCATCTTGCCATTTACAACAGGAAGATAATTTCCTGGCAAAACGTGACTAGCAGGCATAATTCTGGCTACACGATGTTG
>MHLY01000002.1:565-2834 GCA_001821455.1 Candidatus Nealsonbacteria bacterium RBG_13_42_11 | reverse complement strand
ACGAAGTTTCAACCCAAACTGCATGTAAAATCTGCGGATTACCAACAAAACCTTTTTTATGAGTTTTACTTCGATGATTTCTATAACACATTTGAAGATGAATCTTGACCCTGTCGGTAACTCCTCTTTTAACTCCACCAACAATAAAGTGGGGCAAATTTAATTCTAAATGAAGGTGGTTTGCTAGTTTTTGGGCTGCGCTTACTGTGTCTATCTCTTTAAAAAGCTGCCTCAGCCAAATACCTTGAATTGCCTGGTTCGGTCTTGGAGAAAACGGAACAGTCGGAATTCCAAATTTTGCTGAGTAATAAGCTTCATTATATCTTGCTTCCTCGTCACTACCATAAGAACCAATGCCTAAAATTTTATCGGCGTGGTGTTCGATTTTCAATCTGGCTGCTAAATTATTGGTAACTCCTAATCTCCAACCCAAATTTCTCTGATACATAAGATAAACAAAATGGTATTTCTTGTCGTTGACTATAGGAGGAACATGACAAAACATTTTGTGGTTGTCTGTCGTCGTTATTCTCTTTCCGTCTTCTAAAGTAAAGGTCAAAAGGCGTACTTTTCCCTTCCTTTTAAAAACCCGTTTAATTTCCGAGTATGAAGTATGTCCTTTACCAACAGCTGTCAACACCCTATCTCCTGATCTTACTTGATTGATTTTTATCTCGCCTGTGAGCGTGAGAATTTTTGTATCTCCGGGAAGGCATTGTGAATCATCTCCGACAACTGTCAAATTCGGGTTTCCTTCGGTCGGAGCAAGGAGTTTGAGCATCGCATACTGGGCAAAGTTGGTATCCTGGAATTCATCAACCAAAATATATTTAAACTGCTGCCGGTATTGGCTTAAAACACTTTTTCTTGTCCTAAATAGTTTTAAAGTATTGGCAATCAAATCCGAAAAATCCATATATCCATCTTTGGTTTTCATCTCTTCGTATTTCTGATACGCCCTTACCAGTTCTGAATATTTCTGCATCTCTTCGTCGTTTATCTCTTCATTTTTTATTTTTGATCTGTATTTTTGATCTTTTATTTTTAATTTTTTATTTTGCACCCATTCTAAATATTGAATGGGTATTACATCCTCATCCTTAAGCCGCGAGAAATGAGATATCATTCCTTCAATAAACTTATTCGGATTTCCCAGGGGTCGGAAGTATTCCAAGCCAAACTTAAATAAATTTTGGCGCAAGTATTGGACTGTTTCCGCCTGAGTTAGGATATTATAACGAGGGTTTAAACCTATACTTAAAGCGTCGGCCCGTAAAATCCGGTCGCAAAAAGAGTGGAAAGTCGAAATCCACATCTGGGTATAACCATAGGGCATGGCCACATCAACCCGCTCTTCCATTTCTCGAGCTGCTTTATCGGTAAAGGTAAGGGCTAAAATTTCCGAGGGCTTGGCTAAGTTTGAAGAAACCAGATATTTGATTCTTTCGGTCACCACCGTGGTCTTCCCTGTCCCTGCTCCGGCGATGATCAATAATGGGCCAGTACCATATTCAACCGCCTCCAACTGCTCTTTATTCAAAACCTTTTTTTCTTCTAAATCAGCCATAACAATTTAGTAAATTGATATATCGAATTCCATTCGCTATGAAAAAATTATATCACGAAGTTATATGTTACCAATTTCATGCCGATCGGCCAATTTTTGGTAATATTTCCGCCTTTAACCGACCCTTGTTCCTGGAACAGAAGGACTTGGCGACGGCTTTAAACCAGCCCACTGAGCCGCAACATTCAAAAGCACGTTCCAAGAATACCCAGATCTTTCAGGGGAAGCTTGCCCCAAATTTGGACCAGCCGTGGGTAAATATTCTTTTGCTAGACCGTCGCCTTTCAATTCTAGGGCCAAAAGTCGCTCTATTTTCCCTAAATATTCTTTATCTTTGGAAATTCCATAAGCCAGAATAAGCTCGGATAAATTCCACAAAGGCCAGTAACCTCCGTTTTGATAATCCCCGGGGTGAGCTAAACCGGGAACAGCGAAGGCTTCAAACGGCAAAAATGACCCATCAGCCTGGCAAATTACCTTAATCCCAGCCAGTTCTCCGTTATCAAAATAAACGCCCGTTCTCTGGAGCCGGTTATTAACTAACTTTAGGGCTAACTCGTCAGTTAAGATACCGCTATTAAAAAAATATCGATGCAGTGTCTCAGGAAAAAGGGCGGATGCATCCTGATAAGACGTGTTTTTTCCTAAGGTTAGGTAGCCTAATCCTGGGTCATATAAACCGCGATAGCCTTCTTTTGCTTT
>MHLY01000002.1:267-422 GCA_001821455.1 Candidatus Nealsonbacteria bacterium RBG_13_42_11 | reverse complement strand
ATCTTGAAATTCCTCAAAAAGATGGAAAGAATCTGCTACAAATGAAGTGTTATTTAATCCCCAAGCAGCATAAAAAGTATCCCTTCCATAAATTTCCAGGTAGATGTGGCTAGGTCTGAACACTTCCTTACCGTCTAGTAATCGTATCTTATTTT
>MHLY01000002.1:0-187 GCA_001821455.1 Candidatus Nealsonbacteria bacterium RBG_13_42_11 | reverse complement strand
AGGATTTATCAACCGGAAAACTCTCTTCTTGCTGGTTTGTTGCCAAGTTCGGGTTTAACGAAAATCTGTTACCAGGTAGAATCCGTTGCCAGTATAGCTAAAACTCAGTCGTCAGGATGTTCGCAAGATTTCCAGTTCTTTCTCTGTGTTCCAGAATAGCATGGAAAAAGATATTTCGCGTCGAAAG
>MHLY01000001.1:18762-28413 GCA_001821455.1 Candidatus Nealsonbacteria bacterium RBG_13_42_11 | reverse complement strand
CTGCAGATAACCAGAAAGAAAAGGTTAAAACTTAAAGTGATTTAATATTGATTTTAGATACAATCCCGCTAAAAGCGGGATTTTTGTTTGTCCTACCGTTCCTGTCCTACCCCCTTGACAATCCTTGTCCTACCCCTTGACATTTATTGAATTATTTAGTAGAGTATATTATCTAGCACCTTACACAACTACATTGCGCAACTATACTTTTGAGTATGGTTTAAGATATAAAAAATAAGAAATCTGAAAAGGAGGAATTCGATGACAAGGATGAAAAGGTGGTCATATGGGAAAACCTTAGAACTGCTTCTGCTTTTAGTCTTTTTGGTAATAGCAGGGGAGCTGGGCGCGCTTCTTATGCGTCCTCAAGTTCCTCCAGTAGTGTATATAACACAATATATATCGGGGAATACAACGCCTACTGCGACACCTCCGATAATACCTACTGGAACGCCTACTGTAACGTTGACATTGACACCGACGTTGTCGCCTACGCCTACGGAGACGTCCACTGCGACGCCTACGATTACGGCAACACCTACGCCTACGGCAACAGCAACTGTTCCGCCGACGGCTACGGTATCGCCAACGCCAACCGTGTCAGCAACGCCGACACCAAGTGTGTCAGCGACGCCGAGTGTGTCACCCACACCGACGCCGAGTGTTTCGCCGACGCCAACTGCATCGGCTACACCTACGGCGTCTCCGACGCCTTCAGTGTCGCCAACAGCGACACCGACTGTGTCACCAACAATTACGGAGACGGTAACACCAACACTGTCGCCAACCCCAACGGGCTCACCGACAGTTACCGTATCGCCGACGATTTCGCCGACGCCTACGGTTACAGTGTCACCAACTCCTACGGTGACACCAACCGCGTCGCCTTCACCGACGATCAGTCCGACAGAGTCACCGACTCCGTCGCCAACTCCAACTGAGTCGCCGACTGAAACTATTACACCAAGTGTAACACCAAGCGTGACGCCGACGGAAACATTGACGCCTACTACGACGCCAACTATGACGTCCACTGAGTCGCCAACACCCACTGAATCTCCTACGCCAACACCTACCGAAACTTCTACCGAGTCACCTACACCTACCGAATCACCGACGGCGACAGAAACACCGTCAGTCACGCCTACAGCTACGGCAACCGACGTGGAGACGCCTACACCAACAACTACAGAGTCTCCAACGTCGACGATCAGTCCGACGATCTCGCCTACACCTACTACATCACCTACACCTACCGATTCGCCTACACCTTCACCATCGCCGACTGAATCACCAACTGTTTCACCTACGGTGACACCGACCATGACACCAACTGAGTCGCCGACACCTACGGAGACTGTGACGCCTTCGGTCACCCCGACTGAATCGCCAACGGTAACTCCAACAATTACCGAGTCTCCGACACCTACGGTATCGCCGACCATGTCACCAACACCGACTGAATCACCGACGGAGTCGCCAACACCAACGGCAACAGCGACCGAGTCGATAACACCCACGATATCACCAACTGTATCACCTACGCCTACGGAGTCACCAACACCCACGGTAACTCCAACGGAATCGCCTACGCCTACAGAATCGCCGACAGAATCACCCACACCCACAATCTCACCCACAATCTCACCCACAGAATCGCCAACTCCCACCGTATCACCCACAGAATCTCCTACTGTAACGCCTACGCCAACTGTTACAGCTACGGAGTCCCCGACAGTATCACCCACACCGACAGAGTCACCGACTCCGTCGCCAACTCCAACTGAGTCGCCGACAGAGTCGCCTACGATATCGCCCACACCCACTGTATCAGCTACAGTTTCCCCAACGCCGACGATAAGTCCGACGGCATCGCCTACACCTACTGAATCATCGACGCCATCACCGTCACCAACTGTATCGCCGACGCCGACCATATCGCCCACACCCACAGTTACACCCACCGAGTCGCCGACGCCAAGTCCGACTCCTACGGAATCGCCGACGGGCGTTCCGACAGAGCCAGGCCCAACGCCGCCGCCCTGGTGGACCCCCGAACCGTCGTTAACACCAACCCCCACCCCCACTGAAAGCCCCACGGCAACCTCGCCACCCTAAACAAGTTTATGAGAGTTGGGTCTGGATCCTTGCGCAGATTCAGACCCAACATCCTTTATTTTGAAAGTTTGCCAAAAAACTTTTACACGCCAAATTTTTAAAGTAAAGGATGATTAAAAAATAATCTTAAAAAACATGAAAAACAAAAAAACAAATCAAATAACGGAAAAAACCCACGCTATTAAAAGCGCCGGAGTTTTATTGTTCAGTTTGATGATTTTACCTTTAGGTTTATTAATAGAACCTCAAAGTGCTTTTGCGGTTGCGCCGCAATTCAATAACGACCCCGCAGACCAAGAAACGCTTCTTTTGCTGAACCTTACCAAGAGCGAAGTTGCTTGGCATGACCCGGCTTCAGCTGATGCAGGAGATTCAATTATGTTTGACGTTTATTACCATAATACGGGTAGCGACGCGGACGGCATTGCCTACAACACCAGAATAAAAATAACGTTTCCCAATAATCCCACCAGCAATATTGTAACCACCGGCCATCTTTGGGCTGACTCTGTTTCTGAAATCACGGATACGGGAACCATTAATGCCAGTGCTCCTCTAAATTTAATTTTTGATAATCAGGCTAAATGGTATCCTGACCGCCAAACCGGCACAGATTATACCATGATACCGGTAACGAAAACTTCAAATGGCGCTGAAGTGAACATCGGCAGCATTGAAGGCGGCTGGGAACATCAAGGCCATGTGGTTTTCTTGGCGACCTCACCGGCAAACAATCCTCCGGTGGCCAATGCCGGACCCGACCAGACGGTTAATGAAAATTCAACAGTGGTTTTAGACGGTTCCGGTTCTTCCGACCCCGATGCTTCCAATATATTGAATTACAACTGGTCTTGTACCGGAGGCACGCTTGATAATTCCGCGATTTCCAATCCTACTTATACCGCACCCGAAGTTGCTGCTGATACCACTTACACTTGTACTCTGGTGGTTGATGACAGCGATCTTAATGCTTCAGATACTGCGGATGTCTTGGTTAAAAACGTACCGCCTCCCGGTGGTGGCGGAGGCGGCGGTGGTTATGTTGAATTAGTAATATCTGGGGAGGAAACTAAGGAAATCTCTTCCACCACTGCTAAAGCAACTTGGCTTACCAATCTTTTTGCTACTAATCGCGTAATATATGATACTGTTTCTCATCCTACTTTTGGTGTTGCGCCGAATTACGATTATGCTTTTTCAACTGAACAATCTTCCACCACTGATACTAGCCATGCGGTAGTCATTACCGGTTTGAATGCCAGCACCACTTACTACTGGAGAGCAGTTTCCAGCGCTTCACCGGAAGTTTTAGGAAAAGAAATAAGTTTTATTACCCAAATTGATGAAACGGCAGGCGAAGAAGAAGAGGAAGAGGAAGAGGAAGAGGAAGAAATAGGAGGAGGAACGGGCGAAGGGACAACGACAGAGCTGGACACTTTTATTGACGGTTATCCTAATTCCACAACCACAGTCAGCGATGCTTCTTTCATTTTTCATTCTTCAGATTCTACCGCTGTTTTTAACTGCCAAATCGGTTATGAGGACTGGATAGATTGTTCTACGCCTAAAAATTATTATGGTTTAATGCCGGGCAATCACAGATTCAGAGTTATTGCGGTAGCAGCCTCAGGCGATTACGATCACACTCCAGCTGTTTATTACTGGACAATTTCAAGCCCTGAACAGCCTTCGGCAGAAGAAACGCCAACCGGCGGCGGAACAGAAACCGAAACCACGACTGCAACTACTGTTGAAACCGGTATTATTATACCGCCCGAACAACCGCCAGCCCCAAAAACAGGATTGAATTTAGCGCCGTTTCTGGCAGCTATCGGTATGATTTTTAACCTGGAAAATAATTACCTGCTTTTATTGCTTCTGGCACTGGTCTTGATTCCTTTATTCGTTTTACTCAATAAATTAAAAAGATTAGAAAGGCAAGAATAAAAAAATCCCGCCGGAGAGGCGGGATTTTTTTGTACCGCAATTAATTTTCTTAATTCATTATCTTATATACCCTCAATCCGTTCAGAAGATAAATTGTTTTTCCATTCTCAGAAACGGCCAAGTCCAAAAGATTGTCAAATTTTTCGCTCTGGAATTGCTTGATAACTTGTCCTGATCTATTAAGAATTACCACTCTTTTCTGAACGGGCTCTAAAAGGTAAAGATAGGGGAGTTGGGCCGAGGTAAAGATTTTAGAAAATGATTTGGGAGCGGGAAAAACCTCAAACTTCAGAGTTTCCTGCAGCAAGCCGGCGTAATATCTTTCAATTGTATTTTCTTTCAGCAAAACCCATAAGGAGCCGTCAACAGCCAGAGATTTGAAACCTTTGGCTTTTTCGCTTTTCAGCCATAGTTGGGGTTGGCTCCATTGAAAACCACCCAAATAGGGATATTTTGTTATTCGGCCGTTCTTATTGTCCAGAAAATAAAGAGAGGAGTTGAAAACGGACAAATCGCTGAAATTAAAATCAGAATAAGGATTTTCCAGCAAGAAAGTTTCTCCAAAAGTTTCATTTCTTAAATTGATTAATTGATCGGGTTTTATAAAAAATAAAACGGAGTCTGATAGGGGACTGGCTGAATTAATTTTTTTATCAGTCAGCAATAATTTTCCTTCTTTGTTTTGGCTTACTTTGAATATATTCTGCGCATAGGAACTGAAAAGATATAAGTCTCCCCCGGAGGAAATAAGTTTTTGGGGAACGAATTGGTCGGGACTAAATTCAAAAACAAGTACGGGCTCCAAAATCTCAACCAAGTTATTCAACTGGGAGAGATTGTCCGAGATTTTATTTCGAGCTTCTAAAACCCGGCCGACTAATTGGGAAGGGAAAGCGGCAACCAGGTCAGTTAAAACTGAAATTTCCTGCCAGCTTTCCTTAAAAAGCAAATTGGCATTATTTTTTGCCTGAGAGTTATATTTTCCGACGGCCAGATAACTTTCGGCCCGGTTTATTTTTTCTTCAATTTGAGTTAATTTCTCCTGATAAGTTTTTAATTGGCTTTGCTCCTTTCTTTCAAAAACAAGAAAGCCCAGCGCTAAAACCAGGATTAAAGATATTAACAAGAGAAATTTTTTATTGGGAAAAAACAACGGAAGTTTCAACGACGGGAGTTTTAAAGAGGGGAGTTTTAATTGAATTTTTGGTAAGACAAGTTTTGGCAAAGAAACTTTCGGTTTCTTCGAAATTTTAGGTTTTCTCATCTTTGGAGCAGTAATTTTAAAAGAAGGAATTTTAAGAGTCGGCATTCTGACCATTCTTCTTAGGGAATTAATAATCGGACCGAAAACCGTCTTAAGGGAAAATATCTTCAGGGTTTTCTTTTCCAAAAACGTTTCTCTCTCTTGGATGATTGTTTCTTTTTTCAGAATCGTCAGAAAGCAAATTCCTGAAATCTTCAGTAATTCTTCTTTTTTAGCGTTCAGCAATTCTTTTATTTTTTTCTGCTCAAAGGGCAGGATTTTCGCAATTTGGTTTGTTAGATTCTGGCGCTGGAAGCTTTCAAAGACCTCATTTGTCAGGACTAAAATTACGTCGTTTTCGGCTAATTTTCCGGAAATGATATTACCGAATATCTTTAAAGGGTAGGGTTCGATATCGTCAAATTTTATTTTCTGGTCAATGTCAATTATCTGTCCTTTTCTTAATAAAAGGATTTTCATTGGGCCCACTTTTGTAAAGTTCAACTCAAAGTTTTTAATGGAAAGAACGCTAAAACTGAGATTCCCCAGCCAACTGACATCGCCTTCTTTGGCGGTTTTCTCCAGATACTCGTTGGTCTTTCTCAGCGCTTCTTTTAGTGATTTTTCAACGCTGTCAGAAATGGTTTTGTAATATCTTTCTTTTATTATCTGGGAGAGTTTGTCTAAAAAGTGCGTATTTTGCGGCAGGACATTTTTTAAAAAACCCACCATATACAAGCTTCCCAACCTCTTTTCATAGAGGTTTTCCGGTTCATAGCAAAAACTGTCAAAAACCGACTTGGCGCGGCTGTTCTGGATATCCTTTTCTTTGGGAGGATTGAAGTGAAATTCAAAAATTTCCATTATCCTTTATTTTAATTGATTTTTTGTTTTATGGCAAAGAATTGATGCTTTGGGAAAATCTTGTTAATATTATTTTATCGGGCACTTGGCTCAGTGGTTAGAGCGCTACACTCACATTGTAGAGGTCAGAGGTCCAAATCCTCTAGTGCCCACCTATGCTAAAATTTGAAGTCGTAGCAGTAATCATACTGCTTATCTTTGCCGCCTGGTATGCCATAACCGAAGTGGCGTCCCACATGGTAAGATAATATTTAAAAACAAATGTTCAGTTTCTTCAAAAGACAGGGGGAGAATTTACCATCGGCTGAAGAGAAAATCAGGGCCCATGTTTTTGTTTTGGGAAAAGTGCAAGGTGTTTTTTTTCGGGAAAGTACCAAGCATCGAGCGGAAAAAGTTGGGGTTTCGGGCTGGGTGAAAAACCTCAAAGACGGCCGCGTGGAAGCGGTTTTTGAGGGGGAAAAGGGGAAGGTTGAGAAAATGGTAAACTGGGCAAGAAAAGGCCCGATCTGGGCTAAAATTGAGGCCTTAGACGTGGTCTGGGAGGACTACCAAGCCGAATTCAAGGGTTTTGAAATAAGATACGATTTATAATGACGTTAAATTAGAAAATCAGGAAAAAGCCCGATAAGGGCTTTTTAGCTTGACTTTTGGCGTTTTTTGATTAAGATATACTATCTTAGTAATTTAAAAAAAATGAAGGGGGTAGTCAGAAATGAACACAAGGAAAGTAGTTGTTATTACAGGCGAGAAGCAAAAAGGCATCCGCGATAAAATCGCAGATCTAGCAAAAAAACTTGGCATAAAGGGCGAGATTTATTATCTCGCCAAGAGCCACAAAATAAAAGTAATTTTAGAGGGAAAGGAAGAAAAGATAAATGAAGTAGTTGGAGAAATAGTTAACTGGATGAAAGAATGTCCGAAGGGCACTAAAATTGAGATGATGGAGGTTGAAACAGAGCTCTTCAAGGGCAATTTTAGTAGGTTTAGTATAATTATTCCGCCCGAGCGCGACGGCCCTGGAAGTTAAAAAAAAGCACTATTCCAGGGCTTTTATTTTGGTTTTACTTGTGGAGACCCGCCATTGACTTTACAGAAGAACTAATCTATTATTCAAGAATAACCAGCATTGAAGGAGGAGAATGAGAGGGTACTTTTACAAGTGAACACGTCTCTAATTATTAAAAAATAATTAGTTTATTAGAAGACATTAGAAGAGCTGACGCCCGATTGGCATCAGCTCTCTTTTTTTATTTCCGGCTTGACTTTTTGAAAAATTGTTGGTATAATGGGAACAATAAAAGATATTTTACAATAACATAATGAATGGAGGTAATAAATGGTTATCGGAACTAGTGATTACAAACCCGAGGTGAAGGTGGTGGAAAGACAGAATGGTCGAGTCCTCAATGTAACCATTGAGTATTGGCCATTCAAGATGATTTTTGCCAGAAAAGGCAATAAGAAAGTATCTCTGATTAGTTTTCGGAGATACGACGAATCACGCGATGAACCGGATTGGGTACCACCGATGTACTTTAATCCGGCAATTAAAGTCGCCAGGGGGATTTTCTCCTCAGAGCACGGCTAATTTCTTAATTCCAGCCGTGCTTTTTCTTTTCCGTTAAGAAATGGTAAAATAAACTATAAGATGAAAATTTTTACCGCAAAAGAAATTTTACCTTTCTCTTTGATTGTTTTTATTTTTGCCGTAGGCGTTTTATTATACCCGATTTTACCCGACAGAATTCCTTCTCACTGGAATATCAATGGCGAAATTGACGCCTGGAGCAGCAAGTGTTTTATGGTTTTATTGATTCCCGGCATTACCTTGTTGATTTATCTTTTAATGATATTTCTTCCTTTAATTGACCCTTTGAAACTGAATTATCAAAAGTTTATCATGCCTTATTTTTGGTTGAGAACGGTTTTCGTTCTCTTTTTCGTTTTGCTTTATCTTTACACGCTTTTAGCCGCCCTGGGAGTAGAAATGATAAATATAAGATATTTTATTGTTCCGGTTTTATCTGTTATGTTTATTGTAATCGGTTTATTATTGCCTTCAATTAAAAAGAATTATTTTGTCGGTATCAGAACGCCCTGGACGATTCATTCCGAAGAGGTCTGGGACAAAACCCACCAAAAAAGCGGCCAGTTATTTATTTTAGCCGGTATAGTTTCTTTAGTTGGCGTTTTCATGCCCCAGTACTCGTTTCCAATTTTAATCACCGCTATTTTATTGGCATCTTTGAGTTCGGTGGCTTATTCATATTTTGTATTTAAACAAATTAAAGGTCGGGAATAATAAATCATATTAAATAAAATGTGCAATCTAGATTTTAAAAATAAATGCGCCTTCACTGCTTTTTTGATTGTGCTGATGGCTCTTTTTGTCTCTCTGATTGTTTGGATAAGCATTAATATCCAGGAAAAAGTAAAAACAACGGAAAACACCATCACGGTTTCCGATACCGGAACCGTTTACGTCAAGCCGGATTTGGCTTTGGCCACGGCATCGGTGATAACTGAGAAAAAAACCGTTGCTGAAGCAATGAATGAAAATACCAAAAAGATGAACGCCGTCATTGAGGCGGTAAAGGCCGAGGGTGTGGAAAGCAAGGACTTAAAAACAACTACTTTTAATATCTCTCCCCGCTACGAGTGGTATGAAGCAAGCGAAATTTATCCTTCGGGAAGAAGAGTGCTAGTCGGTTATGAAGTCACTCAATCTCTGGAAATAAAAATCAGGAGTTTGGAGAAAATCGGCGATATTATCGCTAAAGCAACCGATGCCGGCGCCAATGATGTGAGTAATTTGCAGTTTACGGTTGATAAGCAGGACGAAATAAAGAAACAAGCCCGAGACCAGGCAATTGAAAAAGCCAAAGCCAAGGCAAAGGACCTGGCTTCTCAGTTGGGTATTAAACTGGTGCGAATCAGCAGTTTCAGCGAAAGCGGAGTTATTCCGTATTATTACGGATTAGAAAAAGCCATGTCTTCTGGTTTGGGCGGCGGCGAGGAAGCGCCTTCGCCTCAGATAGAAACCGGTGAAAACAAAATAGAAGTGACGGTATATCTAACTTACGAAATAAAGTAACATGTTTTTGAAGTTGCAGCAGGGAGAAGGTAAGTTTTTTTGGACAACTCATTCTAAAGCCAAAATGCGGCAATACCGGTTTTCGGAAAAAAGAGTACTGAATGTTTTGCGGCGCCCTAACAGAAAAGAAGAGGGAATCGCGCCGAACACTATTGCCTCAATGCAGATTACGGGCACAAAAAAACATCCGACCGAGGCCTGGACAATGTATCAGATATTAAAAAGGCCTAAAGGCATTAAAATTATCAGCGCCTGGAGGTATCCCGGCCGAACACCGGCGGGCGAGAGGCCGGAAATCCCGGACGACACCCTCAGGGAATTATATAAACTAATTAAATAAACTCTTATGGACTACTCAAAAATTATCGGCTGGCTGGTGTTTATC
>MHLY01000001.1:12440-18665 GCA_001821455.1 Candidatus Nealsonbacteria bacterium RBG_13_42_11 | reverse complement strand
CCGTAACGCAAACCGGCGGCACTCAGGATATTCAAAGCCAATTAGAAAATATGATGAGCGAACAATTAAAGGGTTTTTTGCCAGTCGATTCAATAGCCAAGATTCTTAATCTAACCTGCTGGTCAATACTGGCTTTCATTCTTATTTTCGCCGGTACCCAAATTGCCGGTCTTGGTATAAAATTAATTAAAAAGTAAGAAAATTAATGCAAAATATTGTTTTTCAATATCTTGTTTGGCAGTTTTTTGATGCGCCGAAAAACATCCTGAAGGCCTGGAAAAACTTCCTTTTGTTTAATCTGAATTATTTTTCTATTCCCTTGCTTTTGAAAACCTTATTTTCGCCCTGGCACAGATACAAGGTATCTTACGGCCGGGGATTTGATTTTGGCCGATATTTTGAGGCGTTTTTTTCCAATCTGATTTTCCGTATTTTGGGAGCCATTATAAGGACTTTGCTGATAATTATCGGTCTCTTAATGGAAGTTTTTATTGTTTTGGGAGGATTAATCGCATTTTTTTGCTGGCTGGTCCTGCCGGCAATCTTGATTGTAGGTTTCATTTTCGGAATTAAAATTATTCTTTGATGGCTGAAACAACCTTTAATTTCAACTTAAGAACGGCTCCCGTTTATCGGGCGGTAAAATACGAGAAGTCAGTCTTTTTCAGGTTTTTCAGATGGTGCAAGAATTTATTCTTAATTTTGTTTATCCTTCTTTTCGGTATTTTCCTTTATGCCTTTTTCGTTGGCACGCTGAATAAAGCGGTTCTCTCCGACACTTTCGGCTTTTCTTTGGTTTTCCTCACTTTGTTTTTAACCAGCCGGATAAGTATTTCTTTTTTAAACTCAAAATTAAAGACGCCGAAATTAAAAGCTCCTTTGGAAGAAGTTCTTTCCCATCCTGAAAACTACAACTTGGCGGAATTTTTAAGTTTTGAAGTTCTGAAAGCGGTTAATAGGGCGTTCGGGTTCACTAAAACCAAAAGACTTAGCGAAACTAATTTGACTGCGATTTTTTATTACCTTATTTTAGATAATCCGAACCTTAATTTCATATTTTCAAGAGCGCTTTTAAATCTGAAGGATCTTAAAAATTCACTTAAAGATTATTTAGGGAAAATTCCACGTGGTAGCGGCGGGCTCACGCCTCTTAAAGATTATTTAGAAAAAACTCCCGACGGCGACGGTGAGCTTACATTTCTTAAGGATTACTTTGGAAAAGTTCCTCATACTAGCGATAAATTCGCCCTTTCAGAACAATTCAGAAACTTAATTCTGGAATCTTTCAAATTGGCGCAAAAAAGAAACCACCAAAGAATGGAAGTGGGGGACATAATCACTCTGATTTCAAAATACGACTTAGTTTTCGGCAAGATTTTAATTGACGCTTATTTGAAAACGGCCGATATTGAGAATCTGACCTGGTGGCTGGATGATATAGAAGAAAGAATTGCCAGAAACAAAAAATTCTGGGAAAAGGAAAACTTATTAAGAAAAGGATCCATAGGAAAAGCCTGGGCAGCCGGTTATACGCCCACTTTGGATCAGTTTTCTTCCGACTGGACGGAAATTATTAAAAGGCGGGGCGTGGAAACGATTGTCGGCTCCGAGGATGAAGTAGCTGAAATGGAAAGAACTTTAAGCCGCGGCCAAAGCCACAATATCTTGCTTATTGGCGAGCCGGGCAGCGGCAGGAAAAGCGTTATTCAGGCCCTGGCACAAAAAGTGTTTTTAGGGCAATCTTTGCCGGAAGTAAATTACAAAAGGGTCGTTTCTTTGGATGTTGTTTCCATTTTGACCCGTTACGAATCGTTTGAGGAAACGGAAAAGGTTTTGGATAACATTTTTAATGAAGTGCTTTCAGCCGGCAATGTTATTTTGGTGATTGACGAGTTTTACAGTTTCGTTTCCCAAGCGAGCGGGAAACCGGGCGCCATTGATATTTCGCCGATTCTCGGCCGTTATCTTCCTTTGCAAAATTTTTACGTCATCGGCATTACTTCTTTTCAGGGATTGCATCTTTTTATTGAAAGAAATCCGACGATTCTGAATTATTTCGGAACGGTAAAGGTTTCTGAAATGACCGAGGAAGAAACTATCAGGATATTGGAAAACTCACTTTTCTCTTTTGAAGCGAAATATAAAAAATTCATCAGTTATCAGGCTCTTAAAGACATTGTTAAGTATTCCGCCAAATATATCCAAGATAATCCTTTTCCCAAAAAAGCGCTGGACCTGCTGGAAGAAGTGGTGATTTATACCAATTCTTATACTAAGAGCAAAGTTGTTCTGCCCGAATACGTTTCTAAAATCGTTTCTAAAAAGACCGATATTCCGGTCGGCCAGTTGGAAACAAAGGAAAAAGAAGTTCTTTTGGGTCTGGAAAACTTAATCCACCAGAGAATCATCAATCAGGAAGAGGCGGTAAAAGAAGTGTCAACCGCCCTAAGAAGAGCCCGGGCCGAGGTAACCGTCAGAAAAGGGCCCATGGGAACCTTCTTATTCTTAGGCCCCACTGGAGTGGGTAAAACCGAGACTGCCAAAGCTCTGGCTGAAGTTTATTTCGGCTCTGAAGAGAAAATAATCCGTCTTGATATGTCGGAGTTCCAGAACGTGACTGATATTCCCCGTTTGCTCGGTTCAGCCACAGAAGAAGGATTGCTGACCACTAAAATAAGGGAAGCGCCTTTTTCCCTGATTCTCTTGGACGAACTGGAAAAAGCCCATCCTAACATTCTTAACCTCTTTTTACAGGTTTTAGACGAGGGTTTTATAACGGACGGCGTAGGCCGCAAGATTGATTTTAAAAACTCAATAATTATCGCCACATCCAATGCCGGCTATCAGATAATATTACAGGCTCAGAAGGAAACGGCCGACTGGCTGCAGGTAAAAACCAATTTGTTAAGTTATATTTTTCAGCAAGGCACTTTCAAACCGGAATTCATCAACCGATTTGACGCCGTAGTGCTTTTCAAAACTCTGAGCAAGGAAAATTTGTTATCTATTTCCCAATTGCTTCTCGGTAAATTGCGGGCCAATCTTAAAGAAAAAGAGATAGAGTTTATTATTACCGAACCTCTTAAAGAAAAAATTGCCGAATTGGGTTTTGATCCGACTTTCGGCGCCCGGCAAATGCGCCGGGTGATTCAGGATAAGGTAGAAAATGCTCTAGCTTCAGCTCTGATATCAGGACAATTAAAAAGAAGCGACAAAGTGGAGATTAATCCGGAAGATTTCACATTGAAAATATCCCCTCAGTAGGTTTATAAATACCAGGTCTTAACCGAATCATAAGCTCAGCCCCATAAGGGCTTTTTTGTTTTTTTAATACATTGAACATCCCTCTGTGGATTAAAAGTGCAAAAATAGGATATTTTATTCATATTTGAGAATGGACAAAAGTGGTTGACCTTATAGTATGGGTGGGGTATAAAGTAATTGAAGTGGGGAAAAGTGGATAAGTGTGTGAATAAGTGCCACCCACTGTGGATAACATATGTTTATTGGCGAATATAAATATTCAATAGATGAAAAGAAACGACTGGCCATACCCGGGAAATTCCGCCAGCTCTTGGGCAAGAAAGCAGTAATCACCCGAGGACTGGATCAGTGTCTTTTCTTATATTCCTCAAAAGAGTGGGGGACTTTGGCGAAAAAACTGGCCCAGTTGCCCTTATCTCAGTCCGATGCCCGGGGCTTTGCCAGATTAATGCTGACGGGCGCCATGGAAGTTGATTTGGATAATTTAGGCAGAATTTTAGTGCCTGATTACTTGAAAACTTACGCTTTCCTGAAAAAAAAGGTGATAATTGCCGGTGTTTTCAATCGAATTGAGGTCTGGGATGAAATTAAATGGCAGCAATACAAGAAAAAGACGGAAACAGCCGTAGGCGATATCGCCGAACGCTTAAAGGAATTAGGGGTCTAGGTTAATGTCAAACGTTAAATCCCAAATACATATACCAGTTCTTCAAAAAGAAGTTTTAGAGTATCTGAATCCCAAACCCAACGAAAGCTTTATTGACTGCACTTTTGGCGGCGGCGGACATGCGCTGGCGCTGCTGGAAAAGAACGGACCCCAAGGCATGGTCCTGGGAATAGATGCCGACCCCGAACTTTTAAAAACTGCGAAAGATAATATACAAAATACGGAATATAAAAACAGACTGGTTCTTTCCTGCGGGAACTTCGCCAACTTAAAAGAAATTGCCGGGAAAGAAAAATTTGCCAAGGTTTCGGGAATCCTTTTTGACCTCGGCATGTCAAGCTGGCATTTGGAAACGTCGGGCAGGGGATTCAGTTTTTTAAAAAAGGAACCCTTGGATATGAGATACGACACCAATAATCATTTGACCGCCGAAAAGATATTAAACTACTGGTCAGTTTCAGAAATTGAAAAAATATTGCAGGAGTTCGGAGAAGAACGATTCTCGCAACAAATCGCGCAAAGCATTCTTGAGGAAAGGAAATTAAAACCCATAAAAAATACTTCCCAGTTAATAGAAATTTTAAAAAGAGCTGTTCCTTTCAGACATCAGCACCAAAAACTGCATTTTGCCACGAGAACTTTCCAGGCCTTGAGAATTGCCGTCAATGACGAACTGAACAGTTTAAAGAACGCCCTGCCTCAGGCAATTGAAATTTTAAAACCTGGCGGAAGATTGGCGCTAATTTCCTTCCACTCATTGGAAGACAGGATTATTAAAAATTTCCTGAAAGAAAAAAATAAGGAAAACCTAATCATAATTTTAACAAAAAAACCGGTCGGTCCTAAAAATGAAGAAATTAAAATTAATCGTCGTTCGCGCTCAGCTAAATTAAGAGCCGCAGAAAAACTATAACTACCATGCAAAACGTTTTAGTCTCAAATTTGCCCATCACAATAAACTCGGTAAGAATTAAGATAAACCTAAGGGTTTTATCTTTTTTCCTGTTCCTGACGGCTTTATCGCTTTTTGCGGTTACTATTCTTCAGCTTAATACCTACACGAAAGAATTTTATTTGGTTCAGAGCTACGAAAAGAAAATAAATCAACTTACTCAGGAAAATAAGGTGCTGGAAATCAATTTTTCTCAGGCTAACTCTCTTTTGCATATTGATAACCTGGCGCAAAACCAGATTTTTGTGAAGGCCGGGAAGATTGACTACATCCGCATCTTGGAAAGTACTGCTTTGGCAAAATAGCGTAAAACAATATGGCTCAAGGAAGAATCAATTTCGTTTTGATAGTTATTTCTCTTTTTGGGCTGGTTCTTATCGGACAGCTTTTTTTTATTCAGGTCATCAAAGGCGATTATTACAAGGCCTTGGCTCAGGGATTATACAATCTTGATGAAAAAATTCAGGGCGAGAGGGGAGAAATATTCTTCCAGAAAGGGGAGCCCCTGGCTATAAATATGGAATGGCCTTTGGTCTATACTTCGCCGAGGGAAATTAAGGAAAAAGAAACGACCGCCGCTGCGTTGTCTCAGATTATAAATGTTGATAAATCATTGATACTGGAAAAACTCCAGAAGGATAATCTTTACGAGGTAATTAAAAGAAAACTGACTACTGAGGAGATTGAGAAAATTAAAGAAGTAAAATTAAAAGGCGTTTATCTCGGGAAAGAAGTCGGCCGTTATTATCCTCAGGAAACCCTGGCTTCCCAATTATCCGGATTTTTGGATAAGAACGGAGAGGGCCAGTATGGAATCGAGGGCTACGATGATGAACTTTTACAGGGCGCGGGAGAGAATAAAGGCAGCGACCTTGTTTTAACCGTTGATTATTCAATTCAATTTATGGCTGAAAAATTGCTGTCCGACGCCCGGAAAAATCTTGATATTGAATCAGGCCAGATTATAGTAATGGATCCCACATCGGGAAAAATTCTGGCCCTGGCCAATTTCCCGAACTTCAATCCTAACCAGTATTCGGAAATTTCTGATTTTGATATTTTCCAAAATGCGGCCACCCAAAAAATCTTTGAACCGGGTTCGGTTTTTAAACCCCTCACCATGGCCGGGGCCTTAGAAGAAGGAAAGGTTACTCCCCAAACCACCTATGTTGATGAAGGCAAAGCTCAAATTGGCGGAATCACTATTTTCAATTACGACGGCCGAACCTGGGGTAAAAGAACCATGACCGAAGTTTTGGAAAAATCAATCAATACCGGCGCCGTCTTTGTTGAAAAAGAACTGGGAAATAATCTTTTTCTTGAATACATTGAAAAATTCGGC
>MHLY01000001.1:5721-12417 GCA_001821455.1 Candidatus Nealsonbacteria bacterium RBG_13_42_11 | reverse complement strand
TCTTCAGGAAACCTATTCTGAAAATAAAGAGTTCAAAAAGGGCTACGAAATAAATTTTGCCACCGCCAGTTTCGGCCAGGGAATTGAAATGACGCCAATTCAATTAGTCAGGGCCTATAGCGCCATCATCAACGGCGGGAAAATGGTCAAGCCCTATATTGTGGATAAAATCAAGGAAAACAACGAAGTTGTTTTTGAAACCGATCCGAAAACCGAGACAGAGAGTGTAATTTCTTCCAAAACCGCTTCTCAACTTACCGCCATGCTAATCAGCGTTGTTCAAAACGGCTATGCCAAACCCGCTCAGGTTCCCGGCTATTATGTGGCCGGGAAAACCGGTACGGCTCAGATTGCCTGGTCGGCCTTGGGAATGGATAAAAAAGGTTATTCCGATCAAACCTGCCAAAGTTTCATCGGCTTTGCACCGGCTTTCAGCCCCCGATTTGTAATTTTGGTAAAATTGGACAATCCCGAAACAAAAACCGCTGAATATTCAGCCGTGCCCATTTTTCACGATTTGGCAAAATATATCATTGATTACTATCAAATTCCGCCGGACTATGAATAACTTAAACGTTTTTTCCAAATTAAAATTCATTTTAGAAAAACCCAAGATTATTATTTTAAGCGGGGAAAACCGCCAGATAATGAAAGACGCTCTTTTTCGGGTTTTAAAAAATTATTCTCAAAACAAAGGGAAGATATTAATTTTAGAGACGGATGTTTTGGAACCGAAGGATTCCAATTTCCTGATTAAAAATTCTTCCCTGCCGATTTTGGTAATAACCGACAATAAACAGGGTATTCTTGAAAAATCCCAGACCATATCAAAAACATTGCCTGAGAGGGGATTTATGGTTCTGAACTTTGATGATGAAGAAATTAAAGGACTGAAGAAAGAAACCGCCGCCCATCTTTTGACCTTCGGCTTCCAATCAGGAGCGGAAGTTTTAGCCAGCGATATGAAAGAAAACGGCCATATAAATTTCAAGATAAATTACAAGGGCAATATCGTACCCATTTGGTTAAAAGAGCCTTATAACAAAGAGCAGATTTACTCTGTTTTAGGCGCCGTAAGCATCGGCACGATTTTAAACCTGAATTTAGTTGAAATATCCCAGGCCTTAGCTTCTTAACCCTTACTCTTTACAAGCGGTCTGAAATACGCTATAGTGGTAATTACGAAAACACACAAGGAGGAATAATTGAAAGGCAGAATACTGTTGAATTCGGGAAACGGAAATGGACATAAAATTGCTTGTCCCAAATGCGGTAGGAAAATAGATTTTAAGAGAAGACAAAAATGTTCTCGTTGCGGGATAGGCATTATCGGCTATCAAAAACATGGCCTTCCCTATAAAATAACTGTCCATTAGATAATTCCGGTCCTTTTCCAATTAAATAATACCTTGAAGCCGTCTCTTCTCAGAGCGGCTCTTTTTTTGGACAAGCACCATTTTTTATGATAATTTTGAATTGGTTCTTAATAGTAGAAAGGAGGTGATGATCCGGAAAGGAGGCGAACGTGTCAACGAGATGTTTCAAATCGAAAAAGGTTAAAAAAGATACCAGAGAAACAAAGAAGACCATACTGCCATCCGACATACAGGTAAGCGATATAGATCGCATGGGCAAACTCGTGCAGGACATACTGGCTAATGGCCATATTTCTTCTCCGATACGGCTTAGTTTATTGAAGCAGATCCGGGAAATTTGTCTCTGGAGAAAAGCCCGAGAAGCAAAGGACCCTAAACTTTTTCAGTTAACTAAAAAACTCTCCCGAGGAGAAGAAATCCTTTGCCGGGATTATGGCTTTAACCCAAACAAAGATATCCCTTCTTTAAATCTGTGGGTTGCCAGACAGAAAATTGACGACCTACTTAGGCAGGTGGAGGAAAAAATGGCAGAAAAAGCCAAATAACGGATCATCACCTTCCTGCCTTTGGCCCCATCGTCTAGCGGCCCAGGACATCAGGTTCTCATCCTGGAAACACCGGTTCGACTCCGGTTGGGGCCACACAAAATTCCAAAGAGGCTTCCAAAGCGCCTCTTTTTGGTTTAAAATATACTAATGCTCAAAAAGTTTATCTATCCTATCGCAACTTTAACGGGCACCATCATCGGCGTCGGTATTTTTTCTTTGCCTTACATCACTTCACAAGTCGGAATCTGGACCATGACCGCTTATTTTTTGATTCTGGGATTTTTTGTTTTATTAATTCATTATTTTTACGCTGATGTCGCTTTGGCGACGCCCGATTTCTTAAGATTGCCGGGCTACGCAAAAATCCACCTGGGCAACTGGGCTAAAAATCTGGCTTCTTTAACTCTCGTCCTCGGTTCCATCGGCTCTTTACTGGCTTATCTTATCGTGGGAGGGGAATTCCTGCGGGGTTTGTTGTCTGATTTTTTCGGAGGGAATGTTTTTTTCTACACCATTTTTTATTTTATTCTGGGCACCATAGCAATTTTAATCGGCGTTAAAGCCGTAACAAGAATAGAATTTTGGGGCCTGACTTTGTTTCTTATCGCTCTGTTTTTCCTGTTTTTTAAAGGATTTCATTTGGTAAGGTTGGAAAACTTATTCACGAGCAGCCCCGATTTAAAAAACATTTTTTTACCTTTCGGTCCGATAATTTTTTCTTTATGGGGAGCAACCATGATTCCTGAAATAGAGGAAATAATGATTGATAACAAGAAAAACTTAAAAAAAGTCGTTCTGATTTCCATTTTAATTTCAGCCGTAATTTACGCTATTTTTACCATTTTCGTTTTGGGAATCAGCGGGGGACAAACCAGCGAATCGGCTTTGACCGGTCTCGTCGGTTTTCTGGGAAAAGAGGTTTTAATGTTCGGTTTTCTATTCGGTTTTTTGGCTACCTTCACTTCTTTTATCGCTGTTGGCCTTAATTTAAAGAATACTTTCCACTACGATTTTAAGATGCATAAAATCTTATGCTGGTTTTTGGTTTGCTTTATTCCTCTTTTCCTTTTCTTGCTCGGCCTGCAAAGCTTTATCACCGTCATCAGTTTGGTGGGAGGAGTACTGCTGATTATTGAGGTAATATTAATTTTATTGATGTATCAAAAAATAAAGGTAAAAAATTAAAAGAATGCTTTGGTTTTGTATTTTAATTTTTATCGCTTCCTGTTTATTGCTTATTTTTGCCGGGAAATGGCTGGTGGATGCGCTTTCCCGAATTGCTTTAGTTTTAAGTTTAAAGGAATTTGTTGTTGCTTTTTTTATAATGGCTCTTGGTACGTCCATACCCAACTTAATGATTGGCATAGTTTCTGCTTTAAATGGGGTGCCCGAACTTTCCTTTGGAGATGTTGTCGGC
The DNA here is from genome assembly GCA_001821455.1 of Candidatus Nealsonbacteria bacterium RBG_13_42_11. Taxonomy (GTDB): domain Bacteria; phylum Patescibacteriota; class Minisyncoccia; order Minisyncoccales; family RBG-13-42-11; genus RBG-13-42-11. The sequence goes on along the minus strand of MHLY01000001.1, from coordinate 9,076 downwards.
GCCAATATTTTTGACCTTTCTATTGTCATTGGTTTAGCGGCGTTAATTTCAAAAGCCGGACTTTCCTCTAAAAGCAGAACGGTGCAAGGCAGTTCTGCTTTTACCATTATTATTGCGTTGTTGCCTCTGCTTTTAATTTTTGACCAAAACCTGTCCCGAGCCGACGGCGTCGTGCTTTTGCTTAGTTTTATTATCTATACTTCCTGGCTTTTTTCTAAAAAAGAAAGGTTTACTAAAATTTATGAGCAGGCTCCGGAAATAATAAATCTGAAAAATCTCTTCAAGGATATCGGCATTATTATTCTCGGGGTAATTTTACTGTTGCTCGGCGGACAAGGAATAGTAAAATCGGCCACTCTTTTTTCCGAAATTTTTAACGCTCCTCTTGGTTTAATTGGTATGTTTATTGTGGCCATAGGAACCTGTTTACCTGAAGCCATTTTCAGTCTTCACGCTGCGAGAAAAGGTCAGGATTGGATGATATTGGGCAATCTTATGGGCAGCGTGGTGATTACGGCAACTTTGATTTTGGGAATTGTAGCCATTATCCAGCCCGTTAAAATCGTTGATTTTTCGCCTTTTGCCATAGCCCGGGCTTTCTTATTGGCTTCGGCTATCTTTTTCTTTATTTTTCTCAGAAGCGACCACAAAATTACCAGAAAAGAGGGCATCTTTTTAATCGGCATTTATATCGTTTTTCTGATAGTTGAAATTTTAACGATATAATGCTAAAATTTCTTTGATGCAGGATCTGTTTTTTATTTTAATTGTCGTCTTGCTGGTAATAGTGATTTTTTTATTAATAAAGAGAAATCCGCAGCAAAAAGAAGAGGGTTCTTTAATTATGCAGAGATTGAACGAAATGAATCAGACCCTGGATAATAAATTAGCCGAATCAACCAGGTCCATGCAGGCGCAATTCGGCCAAAGCGCAAGGATTATCAGCAATGTTACCGAAAAATTAACAAGATTGGACGAAACCAACAAGCAGGTCGTGAGTTTTGCCGACCAACTCCGAAGTCTTCAGGATATCCTGAAGAATCCGAAACAAAGAGGGGTCTTGGGCGAATATTATCTGGAAACCGTCTTAAAAAACGTTCTGCCGCCGAATTCTTATCAACTTCAGTATCCTTTTAAAGACGGAACCAAGGTTGATGCGGTGGTGTTCGTTGATAAAAGAATTATCCCGATTGATTCAAAATTCAGCCTGGAAAACTATAACCGCATGGTTGAGGCGCATGACGAAGGAGAAAAGAAAAGATATGAAAATGCTTTTATTAACGATTTAAAAATGCGTATTGATGAAACTTCAAAATACGTCAAGCCCGAAGAGAAAACAATGGATTTTGCTTTTATGTTTATTCCTTCCGAAGCCGTATATTACGACTTACTGATTAATAAGGTAGGGGCCATCCAAAGCGATACGAATAATCTCATTTATTACGCCGGCAAGAAAAAAGTTGTCGTCGTTTCTCCGACATCTTTCCTGGCTTATCTGCAAACTGTTTTGCAGGGTTTGAGGAACCAAAAGATTTCCGAACAGGCCTACGCCATAATTAAGGAAATAGAAAAGCTGGGAAGGCATTTGGCGGGCTATAGCGAGCACATGAAAAGATTGGGGGGCAATTTAACCTCAACCGTAAGCAGTTATAATAAAGCCGGCAAAGAGCTTGCCAAAATAGACAAAGATGTGGTAAAAATTACAGATGGGACTCCTAAAATAGAAATCAAGGAAATCGAGTCCCCGGAGTCAGATACTTAATATGCTAGCCATCATTCAAACCGGCGGGAAACAATATCTTGTATCTCCCGGTCAAAAGATCAAAATTGAAAAAATTGAAAAAAAAGACGGAAGTGAAATTGTCTTCAACGACGTTTTGCTGTTGGAAAAGAGTAAAAAAGTGGAGATAGGAACTCCCTTCTTAAAAGAGATAAAAGTAATCGGCAAAGTGTTGAGACAAGGCAAGACCAAAAAAGTCATTGCTTTCAAATATCGGGCAAAAAGGCGCTATAAAGTAAAAAAGGGCCATCGTCAGCCCTTTACCGAAGTGGAAATACTTAAGTTTGAGTAATTTAGCGCCTGTTCTCAAAGGCGGAAGATATTGTTTCTCCGTCAGCGTATTCAAGCTCGGCACCCGTCGGCAATCCCCGTCCCAAGCGGGTGATTTTTTTTCCGAAAGGTTTCAGGATTCTTTCCAGATATAAGGCGGTGGCTTCGCCCTCGTTATTGGGATTGGTGGCTAAAATAATTTCTTTAATATCTGTTTTGCTTTTCATCATCTCTTCCAACTCTTTCACTCTTAATTTCTGGATATCCTCTTTTTTCAACCGGGAAACCGTTCCGCCTAAAATGAAATATAAGCCGTTGTATTTTTTGGTTTTTTCAATCGGAATTAAATCAGTTTCTTTTTCAACCACGCACAGCAGGGTTTTGTCGCGCGTTTTATTGGAACAGATTTCGCATAATGTCCCTTCGTTTTCAAATGGTTTAAAACAGGAAGAGCAAACCTTTACATTGTTTTTTAGGGCAGAAATGGAATTTATAATTTCATCCGTTTCTTCGTTTTTTAATCCGATCAGGTAGAAAACAAAACGGCTGGCCGTTCGCGGCCCCACCGTCGGAAATTTAGAGAATAAATCAATGAGTTTTTGGATGGATTTTGAGTACATCTTCTCGTTTATTTATTGTCCAGATTTTTTGGGGTAGAAAATCTCAAAAAATGGAGGAAATTTAGAAACAACAAATAAAGCCAACTGTTATCTGTCCCCAGAAATCCTAAAAAACCAAGGAATCCCAAAAAACCTAACGAATTAATTTTTTTCATAAGTTTTCCTTTTTTATTCTCCGGTATAGCCTTTTTCCAAATTCCTGAAAGCCACGCGGCTTTCGTCAAAATACAACTCAATCTTTCCCACGGGACCGTTTCTGTGTTTGGCAATATATATGTCAGCGATATTTTTCCGGTCAGTATCAGGCCGGTATCTGTCTTCCCGGTAAATGAATAAAACCACGTCGGCATCCTGTTCAATGGCGCCTGTTTCCCTTAAATCGGATAATCTCGGAATTTGGGGAGAACGCTGTTCTACCGCTCTTGATAACTGGGAAATTGCCAAAACCGGTACGTTAAGCTCCCGGGCTAAAGATTTAAGCGAACGGGAAACCTCTGTCATTTGCTGAACCATGGTTGCTTCGGCATTTCTCGGTTCCATCAATTGCAAATAATCCACCACTATCAAACCCAGGCCCTTTTCTGCCTGCAAACGCCTTGCCATAGCCCTCATTTGGAGAATATTGGCCGTAGCAGAGTCGTCAATGTAAATCGGCGCCTCAGAGAGCGTTCCCAATACCTGCTGG
>MHLY01000001.1:0-5715 GCA_001821455.1 Candidatus Nealsonbacteria bacterium RBG_13_42_11 | reverse complement strand
GAAAAATCGTTATCTTCGCCCTCGGCTGAAAGTTTTCCGGTTCTTAAACGCCACAAATCAATTCCGGCCTGGTCGGCAATCAGTCTGTCAACCAACTGGTCTTTTGACATTTCTAAGCTGAAAATTCCTACGGGTATCTTCTGGGAAATCGCCACGTAACTTAAAATATTCATGGCTAAGGCACTTTTTCCCATGGAAGGTCTTGAAGCCAGAACCACTAAATCGGATTTCTGGAGTCCGGCTAAAATATTATCCAAATCGTTAAATCCGGTAGGCAGACCCCGCAGACCGTCTTTATGCTTTGATAACTTATCAATTCTGTCAAAAGCGTCAGCTAGGGTTTCTTTCACCAATACGAAATTTTGCGAAAGGCCTTTTTGAGCAATGCTGAAAATCCGTTTTTCCGCCTGGTCCAAAAGCACTTCCGGGTCTTCGTTTTCGTTGTAGCCCAAAGTAGCGACATCCGAACCCGCATCAATTAAATTTCTTAAAATTCCTTTCTTCTGGACGATTTTGGCGTAACTTGAAATATGGCTGGCCGTCGGAACGGAGTTTATCAATTCGGTCAAATAGGCGTTGCCTCCTATTTCTTCCAATTTATCTTTGTCTTTCAATCTGTTAGCCACGCTTAATAAATCAATCGGTTCGCCTTTTTCAAAAAGTTCCTGGCAGGCCTGATAAATTTCCTGATGGATTCCCCGGTAAAAATCCTGAGGCCTGACAAAATCAACCACTTTTATAATGGCGTTTTTATCCAGCATCAGGGATCCCAGAAGGGATTTTTCCGCTTCTATGGACTGGGGAGGCAATTTTTCTTTAAGTTCTTCTGGCATAACTAGTTTAATTTAACACAAGCCGAATAAATTGGCAATCAGACATAATCCTGCTAAAATTTAATATTATGAAGCTAGGTTTATTTTCTTTCCACACTTTTTCCCAACCCGGCGGAGTGAAACGCCATGTTTTGGGTTTGGCGTCCGAATTCAGAAAAAGGGGGATAAAGGTAAAAATTATCGTTCCCCGGCGGTCTAAAGCGGAAAATTACGGCCGGGACGTTATCATATTGGGCAGCACTTTTCCTCTTCGTGCCGGCGGAAGCCAGGCGGATATCTGCGTTAACTTTAATCCTTTGGCTATCAGTCGAATTTTAGAAAAAGAAAAGTTTGATATTATCCATTTTCATAATTTCGGCTTTCCTTCTTCTGTTCAGATTTTGCAAAGGTCAAAAGCATTAAACATTATGACTTTTCACGCCAACCTTGAAAAAGTGGGTCTTTTCAAAACTTTTCCCAAACTTCTTTCTGTTCTCAACAAAATCGCCAAGTGGAAAATTGACGGAATAATCGGCGTCGCTCCTTTAAACCTGCGGGTTTTTAAGAATTATCATGGTCCCAAAAAAGTCATTCCCAATGGTATTGATTTAAATGAATTCAAGCCCGGAATTCCCCCGATCAGAAAATTCCTTGACGGCAAAATCAATATTTTATTTCTGGGCCGCATTGAAGAAAGAAAAGGCCTGATTTATCTGCTCAAAGCGTTGAGAATTTTAAATAAAACGCATTCCAATCTGAGATTGATCGTCGTCGGCGATGGCCCTCTGGAACAGGATTGCCGGAACTGGATTAAAAAAAACAAATTGGAAAACGTAGTTTTTGAGGGAGCCACCAAGGATTTTTTACCTCCGTCTTATTACGCAACCTGCGACATTTACTGCAGTCCCGCGATTTACGGAGAAAGTTTCGGAATTGTTTTAATTGAAGCTATGGCTTCAGGGAAGCCGGTAGTTGCTTTCGCCAACGAGGGCTACAGAACCGTGTTGGAAAAAGGAAAAGGCGGCCGATTTTTGGCCAAACCCAGGGATTACAAAACCTTGGCAGAAAAACTGGAAATACTGATTAAAAGCGGGAAATTAAGAAAAGAAATGGGCAAGTGGGGGACTGAAGAAGCAAAAAAATACTCCTGGCCCAGAATCGCTGACCAGGTTTTGGCTTTTTACGATTTATGTAAAAAACGTAAATCCTTTCATTGACAAAATATATTTTAAATTGTATTATATGGATTAGAAAAAGGAGGTACCTTAAAAATGGACAAAGATTTGAAAGCAATGGAAACTTTAAAGTTTCTGACAATGTCGTTAAATCATTTGTCGGTAATCGGCGCACGTGAAGAAATGCGATTACTGAAAAGAAGTAAAACGCCTATCCTTATAGTCCTATGTCCCATTTGAAGCGTGATGCGGAACAGGAAGCCCAGCTCTTTCTTGAATACGTTTATGTCGGCAATAGAGTTGGCGCCATGTGTCATCTGAGCATACTTGACAAAGCAATCATTTTTGAGATTTGTAAACCTCAGTGGTGGATAAACCTTTGGGAGACGCTCGAGCCCTTGATTGTTCACGAAAGACAAGCAAGGAAGGATGAGAAACTCTACGGAGATTTCGAACTTTTAATAAAGATGGCAACCGAAGAGAAAAAGTGGCAAAAAACGAAGGAGAAACAAATTAAATAAATTGATATATTAGAACAAGAAAAAGCACCCTTGCTTCGGCATCGGTGCTTCTTTTTTTAATTAGAGTTTCTTGATTTTAGAACCTTCTTTGGTATCTTCCACCCAATAGCCCTTGGTTTTGATTTTCTTTCTGATTTCGTCCGCTTTCTGCCATAAGCCGTCTTTTCGGCATTTCTCTCTTTCCTTTACTAAATTAATAATCGTTTGGGGAATTTTTTCTTTCGGTTTTTCTTCAAAGATGAAATTAAAAATTTCATCAACTTTTTTCAAAAACGTCAGGATTTCTTTAGCGTCGTTTGGCGATAATTTATTTTGGGAAATTAAAGTATTTCCCTTATTTACCAGTTCAAAAACTGCTGCCAGTGCTTCGGGCGTATTAAAATCGTCCTCCATCGCTTTTTCAAATTTCTTCTCAATTTCCGAAACTACCATGTGATGGATTTTCCCGCGGCCGCGGGATTTTTTGACAGACCCATTTTGGCTGATTTTATCTACAAACTCGTCAATTCTTTCCAGTTCTTTTTTTGTCTGGAATAACAGTTTCTCGCTGTAATCAACCGGGGAGCGGTAAAGAGCTTTGATGACAAATAATCTCAGTAAGCGCGTTGAGTTTTTTTTCAGGAAATCCCTGATAGTAATGAAATTCCCCAGGGACTTGGCCATTTTCTGGCCTTCTACAGTCAGGAATCCCGTATGAAGCCAGTATTTTACCAAAGGCGCTTTGCCAGAAATCGCTTCCATTTGGGCAATTTCCGCTTCGTGATGGGGGAAAATCAGGTCTCGGGCGCCGCCATGAATATCGTATTGGGAACCGAAGTATTTTTCCGTAATAGCGGTATCTTCAAGATGCCAGCCGGGCCGGCCGTCGCCCCAGGAATTTTCCCATTTCGGTTCGCCGGGCTTGGAAACTTTCCATAAGCAAAAATCTCCTCGGTTTCTTTTATTCTTTCCTTCGTCTATTCTTGATACGGCGTCTTCGGCCTGAGATAACTTTCTTCCGGACAATTTCCCGTAATTTTTGAATTTTGAAACGTCAAAATAAATTCCGTCTTCTATCTGATAAGCGTAATCTTTTTCCGAGAGCCGTCTGACCTGGCTGATAATTTCTTTAATATGATCGGTGGCCCGGGCATATTTTGAAACGCTGTCCACTTTCAGATCTTTCATATCCTCCAGGTATTCTTTTTCAAATTCTTCAGCTAATTTCTGGGGCGGAATCCCTTTTTCTCCGGCCCGCTTTATTATTTTGTCATCAATGTCGGTGATATTCTGCAGATAAAAAACATTGTATCCTTTTTGTTTCAGGTATTTTACAATCACATCAAAAAAAATATAGGTTCGGGCGTGGCCGATATGGGAAGAATCGTAGACCGTCGGCCCGCAGACAAAAAGATTCACTTTTTTACCGCTTCTGGGCCTGAAAATCTCTTTTTTCCCGGTTAAGGTATTGTAGAGTTTAAGCATAATTAATTCATTTTAACACGTTTTGATTATTTGGGAAATTTATGTTAAAATTATTAAACGTATGAAAAAAATTGATGTTATTTTGGCTTTAATTTCAGGTTTGGGTCTGGGTTTTTTATTACCTTGGCTGTTAAAAGGTTTTGGAATAGATACCAGGGTTTTAAGCTGGCTTTTGCCGCTTTTATTCCCAATTTTAGCCGTTATCAGCATTTGGCTCTGCTATCTGGTCGGAAAAAAGTATTTATTCGTCTTCCAGCTGGGAAAGTTCTTGCTGATAGGCATATTTTTTGCCCTGATTGATTTGGGAGTCTTGGATATTCTAATTAAGATTTTCGGAATTACCGCAGGCACGACTTATTCAATTTTTGTGGCAACGTCGTTTATCATCGTCACCTCGGTAAAATACGTCGGAGATAAGTTCTGGGCTTTTGAGAAAACGGAAAAAGAGGGGATGGGCGGTGAATTCGGCAGGTTTTTTATTATTACGCTTATTAGCGGCGGGATTCAGACATTGATCGCTTCCTTGATGGTAAATACCCTGGGGCCGCAATTCGGCGCTTCTTCTTTAATCTGGGCGAACGTCGGGAAAATCGCCGGTATTTTTGTGGCTTCCGCCTGGAACTTCATCGGTTACAAATTCATTGTCTTCAAAAAGTAACATGGATAATAATTTGGTTTTATATAGAAAATATAGACCGCAAGTTTTTTCAGAAATTATCGGGCAGGAACATATTGTAAAAACCCTGACCAACGCCATTTCTTCAGGAATAATATCCCACGCTTATTTATTTTCCGGCCCCCGAGGCTCGGGAAAGACAACCATTGCCCGGCTTTTTGCCAAATCCCTTAATTGCGATAATAAAAAAGCTGGCGTGTTTGAGCCCTGCAATAAGTGTTCTTCCTGTATTGAAATTATGGAAAACCGGTCAATTGATTTAATTGAGATTGACGCCGCTTCCCACCGGGGAATTGACGAAATGAGGGAATTGAGGGACGGAGTGAAATTCGCGCCGACCAAATCAAAATACAAGGTATTCATCATTGATGAATCGCACCAGCTGACCAAAGAAGCCTCCAACGCTCTTTTGAAAACTTTGGAAGAACCGCCTTCACACGCCATATTTATTCTAGCCACTACTGAAATTCATAAAATGATTCCGACCATCATCTCCCGCTGCCAGAGATTTGATTTCAGGAAATTAACCGTTCCTGAAATCGTAAAAAGATTGGAAATCGTCTGCGACAAGGAAAAGGTAAAAATTGAAAAATCGGCTTTGGAACTTATTGCTTTGAATTCGGGCGGCGCCATCAGGGATGCGGAAAGTTTGCTGGACCAGATTCTGACTTTTTCAGGAGCGTTAGCAAAAACAGGGGAAATTAAAACGGAAAACGTCAAAGACATCTTGGGGCTGGTGGAAATAACCGTTATCAGCAAGTTTTGCGATTTCCTTGTCCAGAAAAAAGCCGGGGAGGCGGTTAATTTTTTGAATGAACTAGCTGAGAAAGGTTCCGACCTTCAGGAATTTTCAAAATCTTTGATAAATTATTTAAGACAGGGATTGCTTTTAAATATCATGGGGCCTGAAGCCGGAAATCCGATTATTGCGGGCTTAACCAAAGAAGAGCTGGAAAAACTTCAGAATCAGGCAACGAGTTTAAAAGAAGGGGAAATCCGCCGGATGATCGGACTTTTTCTTGACGCTGAGAATAAAATGAAGTATTCTTCAATACCGCAACTTCCTT